>NZ_CALNWV010000011.1:0-71824 GCF_940793045.1 Neisseria sp. Marseille-Q2251 | reverse complement strand
GACAAGTTAAACGTCGCTGCGGTTTGGCTGATGTTTTTGCATTGTTCGTAATAGTTTAAAGCTTTGTTTCTTAAGTCCGCAGAGTATGCCATGGTTAGACCTTAAAAGTTGAGTATTGTACTATTTTGTTTTTAATTAACTATATTTGCTCAAGCGTAGGAACTTTCTTTCAATAGAAACTGTCCGATTTCACTCGGATGACCCGTGAAAACAGCGCGGCAGCTCGTGTTGCCTGTCGCGAAATTTGGGCTGAGGTCGTCTGAATCACAATATCGAAAGGAAATAATATGATTAAACCTGCTGTTTTAAGCATTGCCGCCGCTGCGGTTTTGGCGGCTTGCGGTACGTCTGGTAATGAAGATGCCCCTATGGTCGGCGCGGCAAATCCGGCTTTTGAGTTTTGCGTGAAGCAAGGCGGCAAGTTGGAAATGAAAAAAGACAAGGACGGTGCGGAGTATGCGCTGTGCCATCTGCCGGACGGTACGGTCGTTGAAGAATGGGAATATTTCCGTCAGAACAATAAAAATTAACGCTTTGGGCATTCGGACGAGATGATGTTCTGATTGCCGCTAAATATGATAAAGAAAGGTCGTCTGAAACCTTGTTTAAGGGTTTCAGACGACCTTTTGACATGTTTGCGATGGAATGCAGTTACGCGGTTTGCTGGATTTCCAGTTTGGTCACGCCGCCCATGTAAGGCTGCAAAGCGGCAGGAATATTGATGCTGCCGTCGGCGTTTTGATGGTTCTCCAAAACCGCCACCAAAGTACGGCCGACTGCCAAGCCGGAGCCGTTTAAAGTGTGTACCAAGCGGTTTTTGCCGTTTTCGTCTTTGAAGCGTGCTTTCATGCGGCGGGCCTGAAAATCTTCGCAGTTGGAGCAGCTTGAGATTTCGCGGTAGGTATTTTGCGCGGGAACCCAGACTTCCAAGTCATACGTTTTGGTTGCGCCGAAGCCCATGTCGCCGGTACACAGGGTAATCACGCGGTAGGGCAGTTCCAAAGCCTTCAGGATGTTTTCGGCGTGACCGACCATTTCTTCCAGCGCTTCGTATGATTTTTCGGGATGAACAATTTGTACCATTTCCACTTTGTCGAACTGGTGTTGGCGAATCAGACCGCGCACGTCTTTGCCGTATGCGCCCGCTTCGGAACGGAAGCATGGAGAATGGGCGGTCAGCTTCAGCGGCAAATCGCTGCCTGCCACGATGCTGTCGGCAACGGTATTGGTCAGCGTCACTTCGGCAGTCGGAATCAGATATTGCGTTTTTTTGCTCTCGTCGCCGCCGCGGGTAACGTGGAACAAATCTTCTGCAAATTTAGGCAGTTGGCCCGTGCCTTGCAGGGTGGTGTCGTCCACGATGTAGGGTGTGTAATGCTCGGTATAGCCATGTTTCAGCGTGTGCGTATCGAGCATGAATTGCGCCAGCGCGCGGTGCAAGCGGGCGATTTGACCTTTCATGACGGTAAAGCGCGCGCCGGACAGTTTCGCGCCGCCTTCGAAATCCAAGCCCAAAGGTTCGCCCAAATCGACATGGTCTTTGATTTCAAAGTCAAATTCGCGCGGTGTGCCGACTTTGCGGACTTCGACGTTTTCGGTTTCGTCTTTACCGACGGGGACGCTTTCGTGCGGCAGGTTGGGAATGCTTAACAACCATGCGTCCAATTCTTTCTGAACGGCATCCAAATCGGCGGCTGCCTGCTCCAAATCGGTTTTGATTTGGGCAACTTGATCCATGGCCGCCTGCGCCTCTTCGTGTTTACCCTGTCCTTTCAATGCGCCGATTTGTTTGGAAATGCTGTTGCGCGAGGCTTGCAGTTCTTCGGTTTTCACTTGGACGGCTTTGCGCTGCTCTTCCAAGGCATTGAAACGTGCGGTATCAAACTCGTAACCGCGCTGTGCCAAACGTTCGGCGACGGCTGCGGTGTGGCTGCGGAGCTGTTGGATGTCTAACATTTTGTTCTCTCGGTAAGATTTGGAAATGGCATCATTGTAAACCAAATTAAGGATATTTTCACAATGGAAGCGTTGGGCGGCGGGCTTTGCGGCAGATATGAAAAGGGTCGTCTGAAACGCCGGATTTAAGTTTTCAGACGACCTCGGACGGATTCGGATACGCTAAACCCGATGCCGTCGGATTTGTTTTTTCTAATGCCCTTAATGTCTGCAAAAGACGGGCGGCAGATTGCCATCATCAGGTTTTCGGCAGGGTGACGCCGGTTTGACCCATGTATTTGCCGTTGCGGTCTTTGTAGGAAGTTTCGCAGATTTCGTCGCTCTCGAAGAAGAGGACTTGCGCCACGCCTTCGCCGGCGTAGATTTTGGCGGGTAGGGGAGTGGTGTTGGAAAACTCGAGGGTAACGTAGCCTTCCCATTCCGGCTCGAACGGGGTGACGTTGACGATGATGCCGCAGCGGGCGTAGGTGGATTTGCCCAAACAGACGGTCAGGACGTTGCGCGGGATGCGGAAATATTCGACCGTGCGCGCCAGTGCGAAGGAATTGGGCGGGATGATGCAGCAGTCGTCTTCGACGGTGACGAAGTTTTTGGGGTCGAAGTTTTTGGGATCGACGATGGTGCTGTTGATGTTGGTGAAAATTTTAAATTCGTTGGCGCAGCGGATGTCGTAGCCGTAGCTGGACGTGCCGTAGGAGATGATGCGCTGTCCGTTGGCTTCTTTGATTTGGTTCGGCTCGAAGGGGTCGATCATGCCGAACTCTTCGCTCATGCGGCGTATCCATTTGTCGGACTTGATGCTCATAATGTTTTCCTTGTTTCTTGCGGTTTCAGACGACGTCTTCGGGGAGGTCGTCTGAAAATGCGGGACGGGATTATTTGGTTTTGGGCAGTTTCACTTCTTTAATCATGCCGTTTTCGCATTTCATGATGAAGACGGTTTCGCCGTTTTGCGAGGCGGTGAATTTGCCGTGTGCCAGGCCTTTTTTGAACGTGCCTGACAGTACCATGTTGCGGAACTTGGTGCTGTTGGAATTGAACGGCTCGATGAAGGTTTCGCGGTTGACGGAGACAGTGTAAACGCCTTGACCGTCGAATTTGCCGTTTTTAAACGCGCCGGTGTAGCTGCGTCCGTCTTGGCAGCGCCATGTACCTTTGCCGGCGGGTTTGCCGTCTTTGCCGACATCGCCGTCGTAGGTGCAGCCCGGTTCTTGATAGGAATTCAGGACGGCGGCTGAGGCGGGGAGGGCAAGCATAATGGCAAGCGGCAGGAATGCGAGGTGTTTAAACATAAGGTTGTCCATCGGATGTAGGTTTCAGACGACCTTTTATAGTGGATTAACTTTAAACCAGTACGGCGTTATCTCGCCTTAGCTCAAAGAGAACGATTCTCTAAGGTGCTGAAGCATCAAGTGAATCGGTTCCGTACTATCTGTACTGTCTGCGGCTTCGTCGCCTTGTCCTGATTTTTGTTAATCCACTATATCGTGTAAAGGTCGTCTGAAAAATTAGTCTTGCCAGCCGCCCAAATAGGAAACCAGCTCTTCCAACATGGTGTTGACGGATTCCGCCATCAGGATTTGTGAGGCGAAGGCAAGGCTAGCAGCATCGTCGCCGTTGCTCTCGGCTTCTTCCTGCAATACGTCGAGGTATTGGATGCGCTTGAGCGTGAAGTCTTGCGTGAGGATGAAGGCGATTTGTTCGCGCCACACTAAGCCCAGTTGGGTCACGGTTTTGCCGTTTTTGACGTGTTGAACCACTTCATCGGCGGTCAAATCTTGTTTGGACACTTTGACGACGGGAACAACATCACCCACGCCTTTGAGTTCGCAATCACTGTCCAATTCAAAACCGCCCTCGCAATGCCCTTGCAAAAGCCATTCGGTCATCAGGGAGGAGGGTGATTGCTTGGTATTCGGCAGCGAGGCTTCCAAACCGCCCAAGGCTTCGCGCAGCTTGGTCAGGATGTTTTCCGCTTTGGCGGAAGCCGCATTGTTGACGAGCAGATAGCCGTGGCGGGTGTTGAACACTGCTTCAGTACGGCTGCTGCGGGTAAACGCGCGGGGCAGTAGGTCGTCCGTAATCTGTTCTTTAAGCTCTTGTTTTTCCTTGCGGCCGACATTGCGGGCTTCATTGTTTTGAATTTCCGCCACCTTCTCTTCCAAAATATCGCGGATGACGCCGGCAGGCAGGACTTTTTCTTCTTTTTTCAGGGCGACGCGCAAAGTAAAATCGGCAGGGAAAACGAGTTCGGGAGAGAACGGAACCGGTGCGGCAAAGCCTTCGCTGGACCAGTCCAAACCTTGGCAGCGGGTAAATTCAGCCTCCGCAAGTTTGTCGGCAAGTACGTCCGCTTCGGGCAGCTTTTCTTTGTTGAGCGGATAAAAACTGATCTGCTTGAACCACATGGTTTGTTTTCCTTTTCATTAAAAGCGGCATTATACAGGCAAAGCCGATACAAAGATAAGGAGCAGAAGGGTCGTCTGAAACCAGTTTGACCATAAAAAACGCCAGACCCGTTGACAGCGTTTTAACGCTTATGTATAGTTCGCAACTCGGTTACGCGCCCATCGTCTAGAGGCCTAGGACACTGCCCTTTCACGGCGGCAACCGGGGTTCGAATCCCCGTGGGCGTGCCAGATTTTCAATAAACCCTTACTAGAGAACAGTAAGGGTTTATTTTTTTGTCTTTTGGGAATGGATGGGGTTGGGTATTGAGTGTTTTAATGCAGCCATTAAAGAATCTGCATCGCATGCCTCAATCCCTGCGCATGCATTCCATACATACCTTGTGTGCAAATTAAGAAATTATGCGAGTTATGGTTCTTTTTCAGACTAAACCCATCAACTCTCCAATAGGTTCGCATTCTATTGAATTTTCTAAATATCCAGGCTGCCAGATTCTTTCATAACAAAATACTATAAATCTAGGAAACGCAAGTAATTCTTCAAAGATGCTTAACTAATTATAAATAAAATTATCCGTACTCAGTATCCAAGGTTGATGTGATGGCGAGTAGTAAATTACCACATGCTTTCCTTGGCAAGCTTTAAATCTTTTAAAAGTGTCATAATGAATAGAGGCTGTCGTTATTTCCCCAAATAAGGAAATACGCAGCTTCTCGCCTTTAATCTTATCCCAATCTATGCTTGATCCAGTCCAAGGCAGTTGATTTAAAGCTGAATCGATTTCCTCAGCATCATTAATAGATAAAAAATTCTTAATTTCTAATGACATAATATAGGTATCTTTTCATGATGTGGTCGTCTGGAAATCCCAAAATCAGGTTTTCAGACGACCGTGAATGTTGAATTCTGAAGCAGAAGGGTGATTGTATTTGTTAAATATTCAGGAATTTGAAATTAATTGGTTAAATACATATGTATTTTCTTCTTCTATATCTTCATCTTCATAAACTTGAATTGGACTTTCCGATTCCCCAGTCAATAAATATCCATTAAAGTCATCATTAGGGATATAACAGGCAATATGTTTGAGTTGAGATACTGCTATAATTTTATCTCTAATTTCATCATCTGTTGCTGAAATCCTATATAAATTCACAAGCCAAGAAGCATTGCCATCAATTTTAGAATAAACACAAAGACAGCATATTTCATTCAAATCATTGTCTGGAAAATTTGGATCATTAAGTTTTTCAAAAGTGGTTGCTAGAATTTTATTTGAAGCACAGCCTAAGGCTGAGGCAAGAAATTCTATAATTTCATCTATAGAAATTGGATTTTTAATGAAAAAATCAAACATATAGTATCGCTATTTTAAGTTGTCTGTAAAATATCTTGTATATTATCCCTGTTTCATTAGAAATAATATAAAGAAATAAAATATAAAATTTAAAGGATTTGACTAAATAGTCAATAGGAGTAATTTGAAGATGAATATCAAATTTAAAAAATTTGGTTTGAGTCAAACTGACGTTCAGCAAATGAGAGAATATGGAATTTTGCCAGACAAAAAGACCTTACAAAATTTAATTAAGGCGTATTATTCAAATAATCCCGAGCCTGATGAGATTGCCCAATTACAAGATAATTTAGGCTGTCGAATTGATGAAGATTATATTCAATTTTTACTTAAACACAATGGAGGAATTCCATCTAAAGTTAGAATAAAGGGTAATAAGATAGTTATAGACCATTTTTTTTCTTTTAAATCTGACTATAAGCTTAACTCCATTATTGATATATATCCAGACTTTCAACAATATGGACTACCTATTGCGAATACGCCTTCCGGTGATAATATTATTTTATCTTTAGACGGAAAAATTCGGTTTTTTAATCATAATATTGATTCTATTGATGAAGAAGTGGGGATAGTAGCGGATAATTTTTTGGAATTGCTGAGAAAGTTATATTAGCAAGCTATAGCCTACTATACGACTATAGCTCCATGGCTCGTCTGAAAAGTTCCCTTCGTACTGTTTTATACAGTATTTGATTATAGGTAAAGTATAGTGGATTAACTTTAAACCAGTACGGCGTTGCCTCGCCTTGCCGTACTATCTGTACTGTCTGCGGCTTCGTCGCCTTGTCCTGATTTAAATTTAATCCACTATACATCAGCATCTCCTCGAAAATGCCAAATTGTAAAAAACGCTTCTGTCTCTTAAAACAGAAGCGTTTTTGCATTTCAGACGACCTGTCATCCGTTTGTCGGAATCGGGCTGAGGCTTGGTTTGGGTTCTATTAAGATGTAAATCAGTTGGGCAGGTACTGCATCGGGTCGACGGCTTTGCCGTTCATGCGGACTTCGAAATGCAGTTTGACGCCGTCTGTGTCGGTATTGCCCATGGTGGCAATTGGCTGGCCTGCTGCGACTTTTTGGTCTTTTTGAACCAGAATGGTGTCGTTGTGTGCGTAGGCGGTGATGGAGAAGTCGTTGTGGCTGATGAGAATCAGTTTGCCGTAGCCGCGGACTTCTTCGCCGACGTAGATGACGGTTCCGGCTGCTGCGGATTTGACGCTTTGTCCGAGCATACCGCCGATGTCGATGCCTTTGTTGGTTGTGCTGTTGTAGCCGCGGATGATGGAATTTTTGCCGTTGTCGACCGGCCATTGCAGGGTCAGGCGGTTGACGGGGGCGACGGTTTTGGCGCTGCTGATGTCAGTGCTGCCGGAGCGGGGGCGGTTGGCGGCGTTTTTACGGACGCGCAAGACTTGTCCGACTTCAATTTGTGAGGCGTTGTTCAGATTGTTCCATGATGCCAAGGTGTTGACGTTTTGTCCGTAGCGTTTGGCGATTTGGCTGAGGGTGTCGCCCGGTTTGACGCGGTAGTAGCCGTCGGGTACGGCGCCGGTGGGCGAGCCGCCGCCGGCACAGGCGGCGAGCGTGAATGCCAAGCCTAATGCGGTCAGGCGGAGAAGTGCGGTTTTGAAAGATAGGGTACGGTTTGTTTTCATAGGGAACTAAATGGATAAATCAATAGGATTATGGGCAGGCTCGAAGGTTCAACCTGATAGGGTATCTTTTTGATTCGTCGGACAGTTTGAAAAGCAATACGACGGATGTTGACGGTAGCTCGGGGTCGTCTGAAACGGTCGGGCTGCAACGGCTGTTTCGGTTTTCGGTATAATCCTGCATTTTACACTCGGCGCGATGCCTGTTGAACTTTATCCGTGAATACTTCTTCTCATAAATCTTCTTTACCTTATCTGGCTGCTTGCGGCAGCTTGATTTTTTTGATTGTCCTTTCTTTATCTTGGGAGCTGTGGATTGCGCCTTTGCGCAGCGGCGGTTCGTGGCTGGCGCTGAAGGCTTTGCCTTTGTGCCTGCCGTTGTCGGGTATTTTGAAGGGTAAAGTTTATACTTACCAGTATAGTTCTATGTTGATTTTGATTTATTTTGCCGAGGCGGTGATGCGTTTGTTTAATGCGGGTACTGCCGAGGTGGTGTGTGCCGCTTTATCGTTGACGGCGTGTTTGGTGTTTTTTGTTGCATGCCTGGCTTTTGTGAAGCAGCAGAGAAAGGCGGGAAAATAATGTTTATGCGTTTTTCAGACGACCTTAAGAGTGAATGGGACAAGCGTTTGCTGCCGTTGTGGTGCTGTTTCTTGTGGATATGCGCCGCACCGTTTTTGTCTTTTTACCGTGTCGGTCCGTTGTCGAGTTTTTATCTGGAAGCGGCTTCGCTTTTGGGCGCGCTGATGCTGGTGTTGGTCACGGCGTATAAGGGTTTGTTGAGTGTACGCCTGCCTAAGGCGGCTGTCGGTTTGCTGGTTTTGGCGGCTTTTTGGTGGCTTCAGGCGCGGATGATGGATTTGATTTACGTCGGCATGAACGATATGGTGATGTGGACGTTTGTCATTCTGGCGTTGGCTGTATGGGCTTGCCGCGGTTGGGTGGCTGCCTACGGGCAGGAACGCATTGTGACGGTGTTTGCGTGGTCGCTGCTGTTTGGTACGTTGCTGCAGGCTGCGATTGCGTTTATACAGTTTAAGGGCTGGTACGATCTTGGGTTCCTGCGCAACATGATTGTGTATAGCGGAAAAGAGGTCAGCGGTCAGCTTGGGCAGCGCAACCACCTCGGGCATTATTTGATGTGGGGTGTTTTGGCGGCGGCTTATTTGTGGTCAACCCGCAAAATGCCGGGCTGGCTGGGATTTTTGTTGGTTTCCCTGATGACGGCTGTGTTGGGTTTGGTCAACTCGCGCACGATTCTGGGCTATGTGGCCGGCGTGGCGTTGATTTTGCCGCTGTGGCGTTGGCGTGCAGGACGGGATTCTGCGAGGCTGGTGCGGATATTTTTCCTGACGGTCGCGTTGGTGGCGGTATTTCAATTTACGATGGGTTCGATTTTGGAGCTGCTGGGCAACGGTCAATATGAAACGGCGGTCGAACGCGCCGGAAACAGCGGTTTTGAAGGTTCGATGCGTCAGATTGAATGGCGTAAGGCTTGGACTGCCTTTTTGTCCGCGCCTTGGTTCGGACACGGCTGGAACAGCTTTGCCCAACAGACTTTCTGGATTAATGCGGAGCAGCAGTATTTCCCGAATAATATCCTAGGAGTATTGTTTACCCATTCGCACAATATTGTTTTACAACTGCTCTCCGAAGTCGGGCTGGTCGGTACGGTATTGGTTGCCCTGACGATGCTTGCGGGGCTGTGGCGGATGCTGGTGCGTCCTTACCATCCGGCTTCACTGCTGCTGCTGTCTATGGTTGCCGTCAGTATGTGCCACAGTATGCTGGAGTATCCTCTGTGGTATATCTATTTCCTGACACCGTTTGTATTGATGTTCGCACTTGCGCCGGCACGTTATGAAGACGTTTCAGACGACCTCGCTTGGGCGCGCGGCAGAAATTGGGCGGGCGGGCTTGCTACGCTGCTGATTATCGGCGGGCTGCTGCACATGGGTTGGACTTATACGGATTTGGTCGATTACAGCCGGATTCCGAAAAATGAAAGTACGGATATGGTCGGACGTAAAATTAACGGTTTGCGCCATATTTCTGAAAACAGTCCGATGTTGGCTTATTATGCTGACCTCAGTCTGACCCGCCGAGCCGAGCCGACCGATATGCAGGTCAAACCTTGGGCGGAGAAGGCGGCAATCGATTCCTTGTCTTACCGTCCGTATTCCAACGCTTATCAGGTGGCACTGTACCTCTACCGTCAAGGCAAGACGGAAGAGGGTGCGAAATGGATGCAGGCGATGCAGTATTATTATCCGTACATGATGTCGTTTTACGCGGGCAAACTGCGCAGCCATCCCGTGTTCCAACCGCTTTTGCCCAAGCTGCTGGCGGACTGCAAAGATTTCGTCAACGCGCCTAAACACGAAAAAGCGAAATCTTGCGATGTTGTGCAATAAGCAATAGGCTGATGTAACAAGGTCGTCTGAAACCCGATTTCAAGGTTTCAGACGACCTTTTGTTATTTATTATTCACACATATTCGCTTTTATCGTTTTCTTTCCAAGCCTGATGCGAGCATAGCCACAGCAAGACAATCCCGCATACCGTCGAAGCCAGCATCATGCCCGCCATGACCAAGGCGGAACCATTGTGCAGCCGCGTTACCAACAGCCCCACGCTTGCACCAATGATGGATTGGAACGCGCCCAATACCCCATTTGCGCTGGCGCTTTCCTGTTTGAAATAAGCCATAAAGCAAGCCTGCGTGTTCGCGCCGACCAAGCCTTGCGTGCCTACCGAAAACATCACGCATGGCACCAAAGCCCACATCGGCGGCAGCCCCATTGACCAGACCAGTAGCACCATTGTCAGATTCGCCGCAAACTGCACGATAATGCCCCATTTCAAAATACTTTGCGGGTGCACCCCCGTTTTAAGCCGCCATGCCGTGATGCGGTTGAACGAAGCCATCGTGAGAATGTTCAGCGCAAAGACCCAAGAGTATTGGTTCGGCGTCACATGGTACAGCTTTTGGTAAACAAACGACGATTCCGTCAAAAACGCAAACATCGACGCAAAGCTGAACCCCTGAAAAAACAGATAGCCCATCGCCGCCCGCGTTTTCAGCACTCTGGCGAACCGTCCCGCCACCAGTCCGAAAATATCCATCCCGATTTTGCCCGTCTGCTTCGGACGCGGCAGGAAGGCAAACACCAAGATAAACAAAACAAACGAATACGCCGCCAAAAAACCGAAAATAAAACGCCAGCCGCCCAATTCCTGCAACTGCGAGCCGACCATGGGCGCAATCAGCGGCACAATCATCAAAATAATGCCGATTAAGGCAAACATCTCCGCCGCTTGCCTGCCCGAATAATAATCGCGCACCATCGCTCCGACAATGACCACCGTCATCCCCGCCCCAAACGCCTGTACCGCGCGCAGGTTCAGCAGCCCGTCCACTGACTGCACCATCGTCAGCGCGACAACGGCCGCAAAATAAATGCTCAAACCGACCAAAGCTACCGGTCTGCGCCCCTTGATGTCCGAAACCGCGCCGCCGGCAACCTGCCCGAACGCCACGCCGAACATAAACAAAACCAAACTCTGCTCAATGCGGTGGATATCCGTGCTCAACGACTGCGCCATTTCCGGAATGGCGGGCAGGTAGGCATCGACCGAAAACGGCATCAGGGCAACCAACATCGCCATCAAAACCGCCATTTGCTTTTCGCCCAGCGGGGAGGGGGTGGATTGGGACATAAGGGACTTTCTGTGTATTTGAATTTCTATGGCGGATTCGTTCGGCAATAACGAGGGTTCGGTTAATCCGCACAATAACTGCCTTCGGAACAAAATCCGATATAAAAGGTCGTCTGAAACCCGCGATACAGGCTTTCAGACGACCTTTCTTATTGCTTAAGAACGTTGAAACAGATTATTTGGCTGCTTCAGGTTGGCTGGCTGCTTGGCTGGCGGCTGCCGCTTTATCGCCTTCTTTGGCGAAGTATTTGGCGTGGATTTTGTCGTATTCTCCGCTGTCGCGTACTTTTTTCAGCGCTTCGTTCAGCATTTTGACGGTCGCTTCGTCGCCTTTGCGTGCGGCGATGCCGTAGTTTTCAATCGTGAAATCAGGCAGGGTGATGAAGTCCATGCTTTTGGTCGGGTTGTTTTTCACATAGTTGGCGATGACCGCGCTGTCGCTGACTACGGCATCCACGCCGCCGTTTTCCAGTTCTTTGATGACCAAGGGAACGCTCTCAAAGCGGGCGATTTTAGGATTGTCGTTGCCCAAGAGTTTGGAAACGGAGAAGTCGCCGGTTTGTCCGGTAACGACACCGACTTTCGCCATGTTTTTGAGGTCGTCTGAAGAGGCGACTTTTTTACCTTTGGGAACGAGGACGACTTGGGTGATTTCAAAATAAGGGTCGGTGAAATCCATGGACTGCTTGCGCTCGTCGGTAATGGTTACGCCGGAGATGACGATATCCGTATCGCCGTTTTTGAGCGCGGGGAAGAGGCTGTCCCAAGGCTGGTGTTTGAATTCGACTTTGAATCCACCGGCTTTTGCCATGGCGTTCATCAAATCGACGTCGAAACCTTCAACGTTGCCGGCGGAATCCAATGATTCGAAAGGGGCGAATTCGGCGTTGGCGGCGACGCGGTACACTTTGTCGGCTTTAGGGGCTGACGAGGAAGCGTCTTTGCTTTGACCGCCGCAGGCGGAAAGTGCCAGCGCAGAGCAGGCGAGGGCGGCTGCAATCCATTTTTTCATGTTCATGGGGAGGTTCCTTCTTTACGGATATTAATAAATAAACGGATAGTTTAACACGGTTTGGGGAAGTCGCTACGCGTCAGTGTTCTTTTTCGCGGAAAAAAGCGTAGGTTACGTCATGGAAGAGGTCGGTATGCGGGCTGTCTTCGTAGTTCAACTCGGCGAGTGCGTCTTCAAAGGCAAGCTGGATGGATTCGACGGCTTCGTTTGCCATGTCGGACGGCAGCGAACGGATCAGGCCTTTGAGGGCGGTGGCAAGGACGTGGTTCTGCATACGCAAAACGTCGTTGGCTTCTTCCAAATATTCGAGGCGTTGTTCGATGCTGCTCATGATGTGTTCCTAGGAATCTGTTAAAATACCGCATTATAGCAAATCACGGCATTCGCTATGCGCGTGAAATGAAATGACACAACGGAAGAACGAAAGTAAAAAAATGGATACGAATCGTCCCGATACGCCACAACAAGCGGATGAAAGCCTGGATTGGGAAAGCCGCTTGGAAAAGCTGCGGCAAACCCGCCAATTGAACGCACCTTACACACACGCGCCTTTGGTGCGCGAATCTCAAGAGCCAGCCGTCGAGCAGAAGCCCAAAGCCAAAACCGCCAAGCTCGACGATGCCAACCGCGATGCCGTCTTGATGGAATATCTGCGCAAATGGCAGGAGGAACACAACGCCATGCTGGAGGAAGACGCTGCCGAAACGGCGGAGACCGATGCGATGGTGATTTTGCAGGAAAACTGGCTGAACGCGCAGTCTTCGCTGCAAATGAGCGCGTCAGACAGACAAATCGAGTCCACGCGTACGGTTTGGCTGAATCCGAAACGTAAAACGGTCGAATTTGACGCGCCTGTAAAAGACGCGCCTGCCAAAGATGAAGCAACGTCGTCTGAAAACGAAGGTTCTCAGGCGCAAGAGCAGGTTTCAGACGACCTAAAACAAGAAATGCCGCCGATTACCGTCAATATCAACGTGCTGAACCCGCAGGTTATCAACCGCAGGGAAGTGTTCTGCATTTCCGAGCAAGACCTGAGCGAGCGTTTAATCAAACGCCTGCGCCCGCACGTCGCCGACGCAGTCAACGGCATGATACGCACCGCCGTGCAGAAACAAATGGCGCTGTTTACCTACCAGCTCCAACAAACTCTCAGCGAGCAGGCGCCCGATTTGGTGGAACAGCTTTTGGATTACAACGTGAAAAAAATCCTGAACGACATCAAATACGAAATGAAATACAGTCAGGGAAACAAAAAAGCGTGATCACGCCGCCGTTTCAGGTATCGGACTGAAAATGCTGATTTTCCCGCCGGTTTTGTATATAATGGCGGCTCACGTTATCGTGATTTAACTCCTTTCAAATAATTTATGCCCGATACACTGTCGGGCATTTTTTTGGGCATGGATTTTATGAATAAAAACAAATGGATTTGGATACTGATTGTTGCCGCCGTGGTAATCGGTTATCAAAAAATGCAGCAGGGGCGGCAAGGTCAGGCAGCAGATGCCGTAGAAACCCAAACGCAGCCGCAAGCCCAAGCGGAAAAACGCCCCCCATCCGAACCGCCTCAGCCTCAGCAGTCTCCATCCCAAAAGTCGCAACCCAAGCAGCCGAAGTCTGACCACCAAGCAGGGCAGGGCAGCGCGGAACAAATATTGCAGCAAGCCTTTGAAAACCAAGAGAGCGATATTCAAGTGAAAGGCGCAGGCACGGTTCTCAAAACGCTGCCCGACGACAACCAAGGCACGCGCCATCAGCGTTTTATCTTGAAACTGTCCAGCGGGCAAACGCTTTTAGTGGCGCACAACATCGACCTCGCCGACAAAATTAAAGGCTTGAAAAAAGGCGATAAAGTCGGCTTCTACGGCGAATACGAATGGTCGGAACAGGGTGGCGTCCTCCATTGGACGCACCACGACCCCGCAGGCCGCCATACCGATGGCTGGCTGGAACACAATGGACGTGTTTATCAATAAAAGTCTGGAACGATTGCAAAAGGTCGTCTGAAAAACGTTTTCAGACGACCTTTTGCCATTCGCCGTCAAACTTGAAAGACGGCGCAAATAAGCGCAAAATGTTAACAAGTTAACCTATGAAGCGCGCAGCTTCCCTCCTTTCCCACATCAAACAAACCTGCTGAACAAGATTGGAAAACAAATGAGTAAAAAACTCCACCCGCAGACGCTCGCCATACGCGGCGGCAAAGAGCAAACCGAATACCGCGAACACAATCAGGCATTGTTCCTCACCAGCAGCTTCATGTGGGACAACGCCCAACACGCCGCCGATTTGTTTTCCAAAAAAATCAAAGGGTTCACTTATACTCGCACCGCCAACCCGACCATCGCCGCTTTTGAAAAACGCATCGCCGCTTTGGAAGGTGCAGAACGCGCGGTCGCCACTTCGACCGGCATGTCCGCGATTCAGGCATCGTTTTTCACCTTCTTGCAGGCGGGCGACCATGTGATTTCCAGCCGAAGCCTGTTCGGCACGACCGTCGGCTTTATCAATAACATCGTCACCAAATTCGGCATCGAAGTGAGCCATGTGTCGCCGACCGATTTGGACGAATGGAAAGCCGCCGTCAAAGCCAACACCAAACTGCTGTTTTTGGAAACGCCGTCCAACCCTTTGGGCGAAGTGGCCGACTTGGAAGCTTTAGCCGAATTGGCGCACAGCATCGGCGCGCTTTTAGTGGTGGACAACAGCCTGCTGTCACCCGCCGGTTCGCAGCCTTTGAAACACGGCGCGGATATTTCCGTTTCTTCCGCAACCAAAGCCATCGACGGACACGGGCGCGTGATGGGCGGCGTGTTGGCGGGTTCGGAAGAATTGATGACGCAGGTCGCCGTTTACTGCAACTCTTGCGGGCTGGCAATGTCGCCGTTTAACGCATGGCAGTTGTTGAGCGGCGTGGAAACCCTGTCGCTGCGTATGGAAAAACAGTTCGACAACGCCCTGAAAATCGCCCAATGGCTGCAAGCGCAGCCGCAGGTTCAAGCCGTGTACTACACCGGATTGCCCGATCATCCTCAGGCGGCGCTTATCCGCAAACAGCAAAACGGCGGCGGCATCGTCATCGGCTTTGAAGTCGCCGACACTGACGCCGCGTGGAAAATCGTCGACAGCGTCGAACTCTTCTCCCGTACCGCCAACCTCGGCGACGTGCGCTCGACCATTACCCACCCGTGGACAACCACGCACGGCAGGATGCAGCCCGAAGAAAAACTCGCCGCCAATATCCGCCCCGGACTGGTGCGCCTGTCCGTCGGTTTGGAATACGTCGATGATTTGATTGACGATTTGAAACAGGCGTTGGCGCGTTAAGCCAAACGCCCGACTGGCGGCATTTACCTGAGCCATTACATTTCAGACGACCTCTTAGCGTTCCAAAGGTCGTCTGAAAACATTAAAATACACACAACATCAAATAAGGAAATTGATTATGAGTGAAGCAGAATTTTCCGACTGGGCAATGAAAATCTGCCTGACCGGACTGGTTATCTTCTTGGGCTTTATCGTCTGGAACTTGGGTAAGGAATCCAAGGCAGGCAAATTCGGCATCGCGATTTTGTTCCTGGTATTGGGCTTGGGCGTGTTCGGCTTTATTTTCAAAGAAGTGCTGATTAAATTCATCGCCCTGCCTTGAGGCGGCAAACTAAGAAGAATAAGGGAAAGGTCGTCTGAAAACCCCGGATACGGGCTTTTTCAGACGACCTTTGCATTTTGACAGCAAAGTTTAAGATAGGAGCTTGGTACATGATTGAAGTGTTACTGCCCGGAATTTGGTATGGCAAAGTCAATCAGATGAGTTTGGATGAACTAAAGAGCAGCTTGCTTTCGGTTCAGGAGGAACGTGAACGCATATTGCTCATTGTCGAAATCATGAAAAAAGGAGATTTTTCCGTCAAAAACCTTTTAGTCGACCTGATGAACCAAACAAAAGATAAAACGGTATTAAATTTGTGTATTAGGCTGTTTTGTTCGGTGTGTACACACGATGATTTGCAAAACATTGGGAATTTGCGTTTTTTGGATTCCGCATCGTCATTTGGTGCCTTTACCTTCGTTGTCGGCGCAACGGCAACAATGTCATACCAAGTCATTCCATACCTTTTAGCGTTGTGGGGGCAATGGGATGGCTTTGACAGTAATTTAGAAATAGCGATAAAAGATGCGTTGGATATTTTCCTCAACTATCGTTCAACATTATCGGAAAACGCAACCTTGGATGATGTAGGAAATTTATATCTGGATAAGATAAAAACCATAGATTCAGATTGTTATTACTATAAGGCCTCTCCCGCCTTTCCCGGTTTATTGACGCAAGAAATTATGACTGCTCTATATATTGCCTCACAAAAGAGGGAAAAATATAATCTCTATGTCCAATCTTCCCTTTTATCTATCTTTACGGGCGAAAAAATTCCGGTTGAGACTGATGCTGTCATCTCGAGAAATGAGCTTGATTTGATGATTGGCTATATTAATCGGTTAGCCGAAAAAAACTGGATAGAGGGTATGAAGTATTTCTATGGACACCCTGTTGAGAATTTATAAAACGGAAGAAATGTTGCTATCCATAAATACATAGCAGCTTCAATGGAAAACCGCCATGTTGCCGTTATTCCTTATTTGAATTCATGCCATATTTATCAACTCTGTCAGACAAAAAGGTCGTCTGAAAACAGATTTAAAGTTCGGAGGTAGCCATGTTTTCGCTATTTGGCCTGTTGTTGTGTCTGTTATGGTGCGCAGTTGATATCGTTGCCGTCAATCGAGGATTCGGATTAAACACGAAACAAAGCATTATCGCCGGTATGGGTCTGTTTGCAGTTCAAATGATCGGGGTATTGTGCGGGGGTGTGGCGGTTGCTCTGATTGCCGAACCGATTGTCCGCCATTTTTTCGGGAACAGTGAGGCTACCATTGGCATCAGTCTTTTGACGGGTTATGCGTCCGTACCAGTTTCTACTTATCTGGTGGGGTTGTGGTGGCTGAAACAATATCAGCTTCCGAGGATGGAAAAGCCTGATCGTTTGTTTGTCAAAACGGTTGCAGCCGCTCTGCCTTTGGTGCAGGTTATTTTGTTTGTTGTTTCGCTGTCTAACGGTTGATAAACGCTATACATGGAATGAAAAAGGTCGTCTGAAAACCTTAAATCTGGGTTTTCAGACGACCTTTTGTCCTGATGGGGCTGTCTTTATTTGTTGGCGTTCAGATAAAGGTTGATCAGGCGGGTGGTGGAGCTGTCGTGTTTTTGTACGCCGGTTTCTCCGGTCAGCTCGGCGAGGATGGTTTTGGCGAGCTGTTTGCCGAGTTCGACGCCCCATTGGTCGAAGCTGTTGATGCCCCAAATGATGCCTTGGACGAAGGTTTTGTGTTCGTACATGGCGATCAGGCTGCCCATGTTGCGGGGGTTGATTTTGTCCATGAGGATGAGGTTGGTCGGGCGGTTGCCTGAGAAGGTTTTGTGCGGAACCAGCTCTTCGATGCGCTCTGCTTCCATGCCTTGGGCTTTGAGTTCGGCGCGGACTTCGTCGGGGGTTTTGCCGCGCATGAAGGCTTCGGCTTGGGCGAAGACGTTGGCGAGCAGGATTTCATGGTGGCCGCGCAGGTTGCTGCGTTTTTCAAGCGAGGCGATGAGGTCGATCGGGGTGATGTGGGTTCCTTGGTGCAGCAGTTGGAAGAAGGCGTGCTGACCGTTGATGCCGGTTTCGCCCCAAATAATCGGGGAGGTTTCGTAGCCGACTGCTTTGCCGTCGAGGGTAACTTGTTTGCCGTTGCTCTCCATGTCGAGCTGCTGGATGAATTTGGGCAGGCGGTGGAGGTGTTGGTCGTAGGGGGCGATGACGTGGCTGCCGCCGCCGTAGTAGTTGATGTACCAGATGCCGATGAGGGCAAGGATGACGGGCATGTTGCGCTCGAGCGGGGTGTTGATGAAGTGTTGGTCCATCAGGTGCGCGCCGTTGAGCATTTCGATGAAGTTTTCTTCGCCCAAATAGAGCATGATGGGCAGGCCGATGGCTGACCATAGGCTGTATCGTCCGCCGACCCAGTCCCAAAATTCGAACATGTTGGCGGTGTCGATGCCGAACTCGGCAACGGCTTTTTGGTTGGTGGAGACGGCGACGAAGTGTTTGGCGACGGCGGCTTCATCGCCTGCATGGTCAAGGAACCATTTGCGCGCGGTCAGGGCGTTGGTGAGGGTTTCTTGGGTGGTGAAGGTTTTGGAGGCGATGATGAAGAGGGTGGTCTCAGGGTGGACTTTGGACAATACGTCGCGCAGTTGGGAGCCGTCCACGTTGGAGACGAAGTGCATGTTGAGGCGGGGGTGTCCGAAGGGTTTGAGCGCGGTACACATCATCAGCGGGCCGAGGTCGGAGCCGCCGATGCCGATGTTGACGATGTCGGTGATGACTTGGTTGGTATAGCCTAACCAGCTGCCACTGCGGACTTCGTGTGCGAATTCGCCCATGCGTTGCAGGACGCGGTTGACTTTGGGCATGACGTCTTCGCCGTCAACGATGATGGGGGAATTGGTGCGGTTGCGCAGGGCGACGTGGAGGACGGCGCGGTTTTCGGTGGTGTTGATTTTTTCGCCGCGGAACATCTGCTGCATGCGTTCGGGTACGCCGGCTTCACGGGCAAGCTCGAACAATAGTGCCATGGTTTCGTCGTTGATGCGGTTTTTGGAGTAATCCAGCGTCAGCCCGCCGACTTGCAGCCAGTAGCGTTCCGCACGCTGCGGGTCTTGCTCGAACATTTCGCGCATGTGTTGTTCTTTGGTTTCGTCAAAATGTATCCATAATTTTGACCAAGCCGGTAAGTCGTGAAGGTGTTTCATCGGATGCTCCTGAGGTTGGACGGTTTTGTGGGAAAACGGCCGCGAGGTCGTCTGAAACGGGAACGGGTGGGTTTCCGTTTTTAGAGTTTGTAGCAAAGGCGGGTTGTCTGCCGTTATTTTTTCTAGTGGATTAAATTTAAACCAGTACGGCGTTGCCTCGCCTTAGCTCAAAGAGAACGATTCTCTAAGGTGCTGAAGCACCAAGTGAATCGGTTCCGTACTATTTGTACTGTCTGCGGCTTCGTCGCCTTGTCCTGATTTTTGTTAATCCACTATATTTGGTGTTGGTGTTGAGGGATAACGGTAGCGCTGATTTGTTGGTCGGTATTTTTAGACGACCTTGAGATATAGAAGGTCGTCTGAAAAGGTATTGTTTAGTCTTTATCGTAATCGACGTGTTTGTTGTGTATGCTTTTTTTGCTTTTTTGCAATTGCAGGCTGGCGGCATCGCCCAGGCGAAGGGCGAGTCCGATGGCGAGGATGTCGATGACGGCGAGTTGCAGCAGGCGGGACACCATGGGGGTGTAGAGTTCGGCGTTTTCCTGCGTGGCGATGCTCAATACGCAGTCGGCAAGCTGTGCCAGCGGGGAGTCGTTGCGGGTCAGGGCGATGACGGACGCGCCGTTTTCTTTGGCGATGCTGACGGCGTCTAAAAGCTCGATGGACGAGCCGGTGTTGGAAATGGCGACGACGACGTCTTGGTCGGACAGGACGGAGGCTGCCATCAGTTGGGTGTGGGTATCGACGTAGGCGACGGTGGAAATGCCGAAGCGGAAGAATTTGTGTTGCGCGTCTTGGGCGACGATGCCGGAGTTGCCGACGCCGTAGAACTCGACACGGCGCGCGTGCATCAGGGTGGCGATGGCGTTTTCCAGTTCAGACTCTTTCAGGAAGCGGCGTTCGCCCAAAATGGAGGCGGCGGCGTTGCCCAATACTTTTTCGACAACGATGCTCATGTCGTCGTCGGCGTTGAGCTCTTCATGGACGTAGGGCATACCTTCGTGGCCTATGCTGGCGGACAGGGCGAGTTTGAACTCGGGCAGTCCTTTGTAGCCCAGGCTGCGGCAAAAACGGATGACGGTCGGCTGGCTGACGGATGCGCGCTCGGCGATTTCGGCGACGGCGGCATGGACAAACCATTTGGGTTCAGCCAAGGCGCATTCGGCGACTTTGCGTTCTGCGCCCGACAGGTTTGACAGTGATTCGCTGATTTTGCTTAACATAAATATGCCCTTCGGTGTGTGCCACCCCTTGTCGGGGCGGCTTGTGTGATTAAACGTTTTTCAAGTGGTTGTCGAGTGCCGCCGCTGCGCCGGTGATGCCCGGAAATTCGCTTAAGACGACATAGACGGGAATCGCGGCGAGATAGGCTTCGAAACGGCCTTTGTTTTCAAAGCGGCTGCGGAAAGGTGAGGTTTTAAAATATTCCAAAACGCGGGGGATGATGCCGCCGCACAAATACACGCCGCCGCGCGCGCCCAGCGTCAGGGCGAGGTTGGAGGCAACCGTGCCGAGCATGGCGCAGAAGAGGTCCAAAGTCTGACGGCAGAGCGGGGAAGTGCCGCTTAAGGCTTTTTCGGTGATTTCGGACGGTTTGAGGCGGTAGTTTTTCAGTTTGTCGCGTTTGGCGAGTGCTTCGTAAATCAGGCTCAAACCTGCGCCGCTGAGGAAGCGTTCGGTGGAAACATGGCCGTATTTGTTTTTCGCATACTGCCAAATCAAAACTTCCATGTCGTCAAACGGCGGGAAGCTGGAATGGCCGCCTTCACCGGCAAGCGCGACCCAGCCTGCTGGGCTGTGCACCAGTCCGCTCACGCCCAAACCGGTTCCCGGCCCGATGACGGCTTTGGGGGCAAATTCGATGGGTTTATGCCCGCCTACCTGCATCAGGTCTTTGCTTGAAGTCTGCGTTACCGCCAATGCCTGCGCGGTAAAGTCGTTCAAGAGGATGAGGGTG
Organism: Neisseria sp. Marseille-Q2251; assembly: GCF_940793045.1. NCBI lineage: Bacteria > Pseudomonadati > Pseudomonadota > Betaproteobacteria > Neisseriales > Neisseriaceae > Neisseria > Neisseria sp. Marseille-Q2251. Next base: position 50,911 of record NZ_CALNWV010000011.1, on the reverse strand, counting down.
TCCAGCTCCAATGCCTGACGGGTGGTTTCGATGGAAAACGCCCAATGGTGGTTGGTCATTTGCACCCAGTCGCCCAAAATCGGGTTGGCGATGGCGAAGGCGGCGTGCCGGACTTCGGCTCCGCCTGCCTGTTCCAAATAGGCTTTGGCGGCATCGACGATGGTGTCGTAGTCTTTGCACGGCAAGACTTGGGCTTTTTCAATCTGGTGCGGGGCGGTTTCGAGCGCGAAGCGGGCGTTGGTGCCGCCGATATCGGCAACCAGGCGCGGATAGTTTTTGCCGACGGGTTGTTGAATATCAGTTTGAGTAGAAGACATGGCAGTTTACTCCTTGATGGTTCAATACCAGGCTGGTCGGATATTCCAAATCGGCGCGCGCGGCGGCTTTGTCGAACACGGCTTTTTTCTCCGCACCCTGAATCGCCAAAAAGACGTTTTCCGTTTTGGCGATGGCGCCCAAGGTCATGCTGACGCGCTCGTGCGGCGCGGTAACGGGCGTGGTGTGGATAAGGGTCGGGTCGTCTGATTCGTTGATGGCTGCCTTCAGTTGCGGCGCTTGCGGGAAAAGGGAGGCGGTATGTCCGTCGCCGCCCATGCCCAAAATCAGTACGTCAGGTTGTTTGTAATGTTTCAGCGCGTAGGCAACGACGCTGTCGGGTTGTAATTCAGTTTCAGTTTTACCCGCTTCGACAACGGGAATCCAAGTCGCTGCGGCGGCTTTGTTTTGCAACAGGTATTCGTGTGCTAGGGCAGTGTTGCTGTCGGCGTGGGTCGTCGGCACGATGCGCTCGTCAACCAAAGTGATGCTGACTTTTTGCCAGTCCAAATCTTTTTGCGACAAGGCTTGGAAGAAGGGAATCGGCGAGCGGCCGCCGGAAACTGCCAACACTGCGCTGCCTTTGTTATCCAGCGCGTTTTGCAGCGCGACGGCGACTGCGTCTGCCAAAGCCTCTGAAGCGGCTGCTGCGTTTTCGTATTCATGCCAAACGAACATAAAAGTGTCCTTTCTCTGTTTTCAGACGACCCTTTTGTTAAGAAGGGGGTAGGAGGTCGTCTGAAAGGCAGTGTTTGTGAGCGGGAAAGTAAGTGAGAGCCTGTATTGTCGATGGCAGCGCGAATGTCGGCGGAAACGCCTAATCTGCCGCCTTATGGTTTTCAGACGACCTTTTTGAACCGTGAACGCTTCAAACAAAGGTCGTCTGAAAAGGCTTTACTGGTTTTCGTGCCACTTGTGTCCGTCGCGCGCCAACAGTTCGCGGGCGGCTTCCGGGCCCCATGAATGCGCGTCGTAGCCGTGCGGCGGGGTGGTGTTGCTTGCCCAGTTTTCCAGAATCGGCATCACATATTCCCAAGCGGCTTCGAGTTCGTCGCGGCGGTTGAAGAGGGCGAGCTTGCCGTTGATGACGTCCAACAGCAGGCGTTCGTAAGCTTCGGCGCGGCGGCCTTCGAGGACTTTTTCCAAGTCGGCTGCCAGCGGCACGATTTCGACTTTGTTGCCTGCGCCCGGCGCTTTCATCTGCGTATAGAGGCGTACGGATTCGGTCGGCTGCAATTCGATAACCAAACGGTTTGGCGCGGCTTGGCTGTTTTCAAAAATATGGTTTTGCAGCGGACGGAAGTTCAATACGATTTCCGCCACTTTGCCCGCCATGCGTTTGCCGGTACGCAGGTAGAAAGGAACGCCTTTCCAACGGTCGTTTTCGATTTCGGCTTTGATGGCGACGTAGGTTTCGGTGAAGCTGTCTTGCGGAACGTTGATTTCTTGCAGATAGCCGTTCATGCCTTTGGCGGCGGTGTATTGTCCGCGCACGACGTTTTCGTTGACGGATTCGATGGTCAGCGGTTTCAATGATTTGATGACTTTGACTTTTTCATCGCGCACTGCGTCGGCATCCAAGCTGGCGGGTGCTTCCATCGCAGTCATGCACAGCATTTGCATCAGGTGGTTTTGCACCATGTCGCGCAGCGCGCCGGTAATGTCGTAGAACTCGCCGCGCTCTTCCACACCGAGCTGTTCGGCGATGGTCAGTTGTACGCTTTCGATGTATTTGTTGTTCCACAACGGCTCGAACATCACGTTGGCAAAACGCAGCGCCAGCAGGTTTTGCAGGCTTTCTTTGCCTAAGTAGTGGTCGATGCGGTAGATTTGGCTTTCTTTGAAGTAGCGGGCGACATCGGTATTGATTTGTTGGGAAGAGGCGAGGTCGGTACCCAGCGGTTTTTCCAAAACGACGCGCGCGTTGTCGGCGTTCAGTCCGACTTTGGCAAGGTTTTCGCAGGCTTGCGCGAAGAATTTCGGCGCGGTGGAAAGATAGATGATGACGTTGTCGGTCTCTTTGCGGGCTTTGACTTTTTCGCCCAAAGCGGCAAAATCGGCTTCTTGGGTAACGTCGACTTTCAAATATTCGATGCGTTTGACGAACGATGCCCAAGCGTCGTCTGAAAAGTTTTGTTTGACATGGATTTTGGAGTTGGTTTCCACTTTTGCCAAAAAGCCCGCCGTATCCAAATCGCTGCGGCTGACACCCAAAATACGGCCCTGAGGATTGAGCAACCCTGCAACGTGCGCCTGATACAGACAAGGCAGCAGCTTACGCATTGCCAAATCGCCGGTCGCGCCGAACAACACCAAATCAAAATTTGTTTGTGTACTCATCGTTTTATCTCTCGTTGAGGAAGGCCTTGTGCCGGCGCCGCCGGATGCCGTGAAAGACGGGCGGTTTCGGCAGAAAAGCAATGGAAACCAATCGCCTGCATCAAAATTTCAAAACAGGCGGGCTAATGAGTAGTAATACTACACATGGCTACACATTTTGTCTATTCTCATTTTTACAAATTATTTGACTTAGTTTAAAAGTTTGATGAGTTTGGCCTGGTAGATTTTCACAAATGACGCATATCACGATTTAAATCAAATTTCTTACATTTAGCAGATTATTTTGTAACTAAATTACAGGTTTTGTATTATAATAGCCTGCATAGATAGAGTGAGGCTTTCAGACGACCCCTTGCATGGTTTGAAAGGTCGTCTGAAACGCTGAACGCCCCACACCCAATACAAAAAATCAGAAACGCGCAAACAAAAATCCCATACCACCCCTTCCGACAGGAGACCGAACATGAATCCCACTCCTATCCACCCCAAGCTCGCCGAAATCACCGAGCGCATCATTGAGCGCAGCCGTCCGACCCGCGAAAAATATCTGGCAAAAATCCGCAGCGCCAAACAAATGGGACGGCTGGAACGCAACCAGCTCGGTTGCAGCAACTTGGCGCACGGCTACGCCTCCATGCCCAAAAGCATCAAAATCGAAATGCTTCAGGACACCGTTCCCAACTTAGGCATCATCACCGCCTACAACGACATGGTTTCCGCACACCAGCCGTTTAAAGACTTCCCCGACCAAATTAAAGACGAAGCGCAGAAAAACGGCGCAACCGCGCAAGTTGCCGGCGGTACGCCCGCCATGTGCGACGGCATCACGCAAGGCTACGCCGGTATGGAATTGTCGCTGTTCTCCCGCGACGTCATCGCCATGAGTACCGCCGTCGGCCTGTCGCACCAAATGTTTGACGGCAGCCTGTTTATGGGCGTGTGCGACAAAATCGTGCCGGGTTTGATGATTGGCGCGCTTTCGTTCGGTCATATTCCCGGCATCTTCGTTCCCGCAGGCCCGATGTCCAGCGGTATCGGCAATAAAGAAAAAGCCCGTACCCGCCAGCTTTTCGCCGAAGGCAAAGTCGGCCGCGACGCATTGCTCGAAAGCGAAATGGGTTCCTACCACAGCCCCGGCACCTGCACTTTCTACGGCACGGCAAACTCCAACCAAATGATGATGGAAATGATGGGCGTACACCTGCCCGCCGCCGCCTTCGTCCATCCTTATACCGACCTGCGCGAAGCCTTGACCCGCTACGCTGCCGGACACCTCGCGCGCGGCATCAAAAACGGCACCATCAAACCCTTGGGCGAAATGTTGACCGAAAAATCCTTCATCAATGCCCTGATTGGTCTGATGGCGACCGGTGGCTCGACCAACCACACCATGCACCTCGTCGCCATGGCGCGCGCCGCAGGTGTGATTTTGAACTGGGACGACTTTGATGAAATTTCCTCCATCATCCCGCTGCTTATCCGCGTGTACCCCAACGGTAAAGCCGACGTGAACCACTTCACCGCAGCAGGCGGCCTGCCTTTCGTCATCCGCGAATTACTGGACGCAGGTTTGTTGCACGACGATGTCGATACCGTCGTCGGACACGGTATGCGCCACTACACCAAAGAGCCTTTTCTCATCGACGGCAAACTCGAATGGCGCGAAGCCCCCGAAACCAGCGGCAACGACGACATCCTGCGCAAAGCCGACAACCCGTTCTCCCCGGACGGCGGCCTGCGCCTGATGAAAGGCAATATCGGACGCGGCGTGATTAAAGTGTCCGCCGTGCGCGAAGGCTGCCGCATCATCGAAGCGCCCGCCATCGTGTTCAACGACCAACGCGAAGTGTTGGCAGCGTTTGAGCGCGGCGAGTTGGAACGCGATTTCGTCTGCGTCGTCCGCTACCAAGGCCCGCGCGCCAACGGTATGCCCGAGTTGCACAAACTGACCCCGCCTTTGGGCATCCTGCAAGACCGCGGCTTCAAAGTGGCGCTGCTGACCGACGGTCGTATGTCCGGCGCGTCCGGCAAAGTGCCCGCGTCCATCCACATGACGCCCGAAGCCCTGATGGGCGGCAACATTGCCAAAATCCGTACTGGCGACCTGATCCGCTTCGACTCCGTTACCGGCGAACTCAACGTCCTGATTGACGAGGCCGAATGGAACGCCCGCGAAGTCGAACATATCGACTTGAGCGCGAACCAACAAGGCTGTGGCCGCGAACTCTTCGCCAACTTCCGCAGCATGACCAGCAGCGCAGAAACCGGTGCCATGAGCTTCGGCGGTGAATTTGCCTGATGTACGTTTCAGACGACCTTTTCAAACGGAAGGTCGTCTGAAAAATTATTGAAGCCGTTTAAAACAGACGTAGGTCGGATTCTCGAATTCGACACAGCCGTCCAAGATGTCGGATTCGAGAATCCGACCTACAGCCCAAAGGTCGTCTGAAAACTTAAACCCCCATCCCGTTTGACTTCAACAAAAACGACAACCCCATCTCACCTGGAGAATCAAAATGTCCAAACTGACCCCACGCGAAATCCTGACTGCCGGCGCAGTTGTGCCTGTGATGGCGATTGACGACTTAAGCACCGCCGTCGATTTGTCCCACGCCCTTGTCGAAGGCGGCATCCCCACCCTCGAAATCACCCTGCGCACCCCCGTCGGCCTCGACGCCATCCGCCTGATTGCCAAAGAAGTGCCCAACGCCATCGTCGGCGCGGGTACGGTTACCAACCCTGAACAGCTCAAAGCCGTCGAAGACGCAGGCGCGGTTTTCGCCATCAGCCCGGGTTTGCACGAATCCCTCGCCAAAGCCAGCCACAACAGCGGCATCCCCCTGATTCCGGGCGTTGCTACTCCGGGCGAAGTCCAACTGGCTTTGGAACACGGCATCGACACCCTCAAACTCTTCCCTGCCGAAGTCGTCGGCGGCAAAGCCATGCTCAAAGCCCTCTACGGCCCTTATGCCGACGTGCGCTTCTGCCCGACCGGCGGCATCAGCCTCGCCACCGCGCCCGATTACTTGGCACTGCCCAACGTCTTGTGCGTCGGCGGCTCATGGCTGACCCCGAAAGAAGCCGTTAAAAACAAAGACTGGAACACCATCACCCGCCTTGCTAAAGAAGCGGCAGCGTTGAAACCCAAAGCCTGATTTTCTAAAAGGTAAGCCATACCTTAGCGGTCATGATGTCCGCCTGCTAAGGTGGTTCAAGTAAGGCAAAGGTCGTCTGAAAATCCGATTTTGGATTTTCAGACGACCTTTTGCCATGTATACAAATGAAAAATGCCATGCCGCGATTTCGTTATTTTAATTCACTGTGATTTCCCACCGCGTTGGATAAGGACGAGGCAACGCCGTATGGCTTAAAACCGACCTGCCATATTCCCTGCCTTAATCTGCCAAACTATAGTGGATTAACTTTAAACCAGTACGGCGTTGCCTCGCCTTAGCTCAAAGAGAACGATTCTCTAAGGTGCTGAAGCACCAAGTGAATCGGTTCCGTACTATCTGTACTGTCTGCGGCTTCGTCGCCTTGTCCTGATTTAAATTTAATCCACTATAAAGAGGTCGTCTGAAAACCCTTGTTTCGGTTTTTCAGACGACCTCTTCAATTCAAGATGCCCTTGTTTCAAATTTCAAAACTGTCCGCTTGGTCAGCCTTGCGTATCATGCCTGCGGCGACGGTGTGGTTGGTGGCTTCGTCTATCAGGATGAACGCGCCGAGGGCATGGTTTTCTTCGTAGGGCGCGGCGGCGATCGGCTGCTGGGTTTTGAGACTGACGCTGCCGATGTCGTTGAGTTTGAGCGTGTCGGCGGATTCGACGCGGCTGAGGGTGTTCACGTCCCAAACGTAGGAAATCGCGCTGATTTTGACGGGCGTGGTTTGGGTGGTGTGTTTCAGCAGGTATTTGCGGCGCAGGTTGAGCGGGATGTCGTCGAACCAGCACAGCGCGGCTTGGAACTGCTGTTCGGGCGAGACGGGGCTGTCGGCGGCGGCGATGCTGTTGCCGCGCGAGATGTCGAGGTCGGTGTCGAGCGCGACGGTCAGCACTTCGCCTGCTTCGGCGGATTCGGTTTTGCCGTTGGGATTATAGATTTCGGCGATTTTGGCAGTGTGTCCGCTGGGCAGGATTTTGATTTCGTCGCCGGTTTTCAGACGACCTGCTTCCAGTCTGCCTTGATAGCCGCGGAAGTCGTCGCTGCTGCTGCCGTCTTGCCGTGCGACGCGCTGCACGGGGAAATGGGCGGCTTGGTCGGCGGCGTTTTGGCGGTTGACGGGCAGGTTTTCGAGCAGGGGTAACAGCGGCAAACCTTGATACCACGGGGTTTGGCTGCTGGCGTTGACGATGTTGTCGCCTTTTAATGCGCTGATGGGCAGGAAGTGGATTTGGGCTTGGAGGCCGATTTGTTCCGTCAGCTTGCGGTAGGCTGCGGTAATGGCCTGATATTTGGTTTCGTCGAAGTCGAGCAGGTCGAGTTTGTTGACGGCGACGATGATGTTGGGGCAGCCCAAGAGTTTCAGAATCGCGCTGTGGCGTTTGGTTTGCGGCAGGAGGACGGGTTCGCCGCCGGAAAAATCGACGCGCGTTGCGTCTATCAGGACGATGGCGGCGTCGGCGGTCGATGCACCCGTTACCATGTTGCGGGTGTATTGTTCGTGTCCGGGCGTGTCGGCGATGATGAATTTGCGCTTGGGCGTGGCGAAATAGCGGTAGGCGACGTCGATGGTGATGCCTTGTTCGCGCTCGGCGGCAAGGCCGTCGGTGAGACTGGCGAAGTCGGGCGTTTCGCCGTTTTCGGCGGCGCGGTTGAGTTTGTCGAGCTGGTCGGTCAGCAGGGTTTTGCTGTCGTAGAGCAGGCGGCCGATGAGGGTGGATTTGCCGTCGTCGACGCTGCCGGCGGTGATGAAGCGCAAAAGCGGGGCGGTGGTTGCGGTCATGGTTCTTTCCTTAATTCTCGGATTGCACGTTACTTTAATGAGGTCGTCTGAAAATGGGAAAGAATGCTTGGTTTTAAAAAAAGATGATTTCGTTATATTCGGGCGGTTTCTTTCGGGCGGCGTCGGCTTCCCGCGTTTGCCAGAAAACCCGCTTAAAGGTAAAATCCCGTATTCCAACATGGGTACTGCATCATGACTAAATTTATTTTCGTAACCGGCGGCGTCGTATCTTCACTCGGAAAAGGTATCGCCGCCGCTTCTATTGCCACCATCCTCGAATCGCGCGGTTTGAACGTGACCATGCTCAAGCTCGACCCTTATATCAACGTCGACCCCGGCACGATGAGTCCGTTCCAGCACGGCGAAGTGTTCGTCACCGACGACGGCGCGGAAACCGACCTCGACTTGGGACACTACGAACGTTTCATCAACGCCACCATGACCCGCCGCAACAGCTTCAGCACGGGGCAGGTGTACGAAAACGTCATCGCCAAAGAACGCCGCGGCGACTACCTCGGCGGTACGGTTCAAGTCATCCCACACATTACCGACGAAATCAAACGCCGCATCCACGAAGGTGCGGCGGGTTACGATGTTGCCATCGTCGAAATCGGCGGTACGGTCGGCGACATTGAATCGCTGCCGTTTTTGGAAGCCATCCGTCAGATGCGCAGCCAGTTGGGACGCAACAACACCTTGTTCGCCCACTTGAGCTACGTCCCCTACATCGCCGCCGCAGGCGAAATCAAAACTAAGCCGACCCAGCATACCGTTAAAGAAATGTTGAGCATCGGTTTGCAGCCCGACATCCTGATTTGCCGTATGGACCGAAAAATGCCGGCGGACGAACGCCGCAAAATCGCCTTGTTCTGCAACGTGGAAGAACGCGCGATTGTCGGCAGCTACGACGTGGACAGCATCTACGAATGCCCCGAAATGCTGCATGACCAAGGCATCGACAACATCATTACCGAGCAGTTGCAGCTGAACGTACAACAGGCGGATTTGACCGCGTGGAAAAAAATCGTCCATGCCATCAAAAATCCGAAACACACCGTCAAAATCGCCATGGTCGGCAAATACGTCGATTTGACCGAATCCTACAAATCGCTGATCGAAGCCTTGAAACACGCGGGTATCCACACCGAAACCGATGTGCAGATTACCTTCGTTGACAGCGAAAACATCGAGAAAAACAACGGCGACGTTTCCATGCTCAAAGACATGGACGCCATCCTCGTTCCCGGTGGCTTCGGTTCGCGCGGCGTGGAAGGTAAAATTGCCGCCGTGCGCTACGCCCGTGAAAACAACGTGCCATACTTGGGCATCTGCCTTGGTATGCAGATTGCGCTGATTGAATACGCCCGCGACGTGGCAGGCTTGAAAGGCGCGAACTCCACCGAGTTCGACCTCAAATGCGCCGCGCCCGTCGTCGCCCTGATTGACGAATGGCAAACCGCCGACGGCAGCGTCGAAACACGCGACGAATCCGCCGATTTGGGCGGCACCATGCGTTTGGGTGCGCAAGAGGTTGAATTGAAAGCAGGCAGCCTCGCCGCCAAAATCTACGGCAGCGAACACATCCGCGAGCGCCACCGTCACCGCTACGAAGTCAACAACAACTACGTTCCTACGCTGGAACAAGCAGGCTTGGTCATCGGCGGCGTATCCGCCGGACGTGAACGCTTGGTCGAAACCATTGAACTGCCGAACCATCCTTGGTTCTTCGCCTGCCAGTTCCACCCCGAGTTCACGTCCAACCCGCGCAGAGGCCATCCTTTGTTTACCGCGTTTGTCAAAGCCGCATTGAACAATAAAAAAGGCTGATGCCCGGCAAAAGGTCGTCTGAAAATAGAAAAAGCACCTCGATTGAGGTGCTTTTTTGTGTTGGTATGGCGATGTTTTGAGAAACTGGGCATCAGCCGCCTTTTCAGACGACCCGCAAGGAATGTTCAATCCTGTACGTCCTCAGGTTTCCAACCGGGTTCCGGTTTCCAGTCGGGCGAGAGCGGTGCGCCTGCGGGCTGTTTGTAGCGGTTGTACATAAACAGATATTGGGTCGGGAAGCGGCGTATCCAGTATTCGGTGTTTTCATTGATAATCTGCGCGTCGTGCTGTTTGTCGCCGTTCAGTTCGCCGCGCATAGGCTCGATGTGCAGCACAAATCCTTTGCCCTTCGGCAAACGCTCGCCGCAGAAAAACAGCGCCTTCACGCCCTTGACTTGCGCCAGTTTGCCCACCAGCGTCATGGTGTAGGCGTATTTCCCGAAAAACGGCACCCAGACGCCGTCGCCGCCTTCTTCGGGAGAGGGGGCGTGGTCGGGCAAGACAATCGTGGCTTCACCGGAACGCAAAGCCTTAATGACTTGTTTGACCCCTTGAATATTGGTGGGGGCGGTTTTCCCTTTGCCGCGAACGCGCCCCGCCTGCATGACGGAATCCAAGGCTTTGATTTTGGGTGGTTTGTACATGGCAGTCAGCGGGAACGGAAGCTGTTGGCTGATATAGCGTCCGGCGAGGTCGTAGCTGCCGATGTGCGGGGTAATAAACAACAGTCCTTCTCCGGTGTCCAAAGCCGATTGGACATGTTCCCAACCATGCACTTCTTTAAACAGCGTTTCAATGCTTTCAGGTCGTCTGAAAAAGGCTACGGGCAATTCCAGCCCGCCTTTCGCCGTTTCACGGAAAACGGCTTTGACCGACGAAGGCTCGGGATTCAATCCGGCAAGCCGCATATTGTCGAACACACGCTGCCGGTCGCTTTTGAGCAGATAATAGCCCAAGCCGCCCGCCGCATTCCCCAGCGCGTGTAGAAGCGGCAAAGGCAGCGCCGCAAAGCATTTAAACAAAAAAGTGAGCAGGATTTGCATAATAGATTGATGAGATGGAACGGGGGGATTGTAAATGAAAACGGCAGGTCTGGATATTGAGTTTCATCTGGATGTAACGGATTGCCACAATGTTTAAAATATCGGATGCGTTCATTCGGTTCGCCAAACGGCATAACGTAAAAAGGTCGTCTGAAAACGGTTTCCATTTTTTGAAACGGTATTTTCAGACGACCTTTGCGTTTGGCTAAACGGATAGCGTGTTACGCCAGACCGTTTTGTTGCGCGTCTTGCAGGCGGGCTTCGAAGTTGCTTAGATTGACGCCTGCTTGTTGTGCCGCAGCGACGACTTCGGCGACGCTTGCACCGTTTTGCACCTGATGATAGCCCCAGAGCAGGGAGCAGCGGGTGCCGGTGCGGCAGTAGGCGAGAACGGGTTGGGAAACGCTTTTGAGCAGGTTTTGGAAGGCGGCGACATCGGCGGCGTTGATGGCGGGCGCGACGACGGGCTGATGATGGTGCTCGCGGATGCCCGCGGCTTCAAGCCAGCTTTCGATTTGTTTGAACGTAACTTGGTTTTCTTCTTCGCCGTCGGGACGGTTGCAGATGACGGTTTGGATGCCGAGTTTGGCGGCTTCTTGTACGTCTGCTTCGGTCAGTTGCGGGGCGATGTAGAGGTTGTCGGCAAGTTTTTGGATAGACATGGGTTTTCCTTTTCTACGTTTGATGATGGATTGATTTTAGTCTTCTTGAGGGGCCAACAGGGCTTGTTCCAATCGTTTTTTATTGGCTTCAGGCTGTTTTTGTATGTATTGGCGGACAATGCTGTCAATCGCTGTATCTTGTTCCATATTGGATCGGGTTGACCAAATGGCAGAGGCAAGTGTGAGGTCTACATGGTTGGGGCGTTGGGCGGCAGCCGTTTGGGCTTTGATGATGTAGTCGACGATACGCTCGACTGCTTTCGGGTTGCCGGTGGCAAAATAAGTTACCCAATGAAAATCCAGTGATGCAGGGGAAATGATGGGTTCTTGAAGCGGATGGAAGCTTTTGTTTTTTTTGAGGTTGTTTTTAAGCTCGGTATCTAATGTCAGGCTGTTAAGGCAGGTTTTGGCTTGATTCGTTCCGGTCAGGGTAAGGGTGTAGGCGGCAAAGGTTAGGGCGTCGCCTTGGTAGGTTCGGATGTTGTCACACCAAATGGTGCTGCCTTGGGGGTATTTTTGTAGCGCTTGCGTCCCCCATGCAAGGGTGGTTTCGCGCATGAGATCGGCTTTGACAAGCTGGTCCATCAAAGAAGCAGCGCGTTCGGCAGAGGGATTTTTGTAGAAGACGGCGATATCCTTTCCTAGTTTATCTGCCGAATCTGATTTGGGGGCGGCTGCGGCGTGCAAACTGAGTAACAGGGCGGTCATGCTGACAAGAATTTTTTTCATGGTTGTTTCTTTCAGAGTTGATGTTTCAGACGACCTCGATCCGGCACTTGAGGTCGTCTGAAAATCAGGTTCGGTCATTATAAAGCCAGTTTTCAAATAATTCGCGGTCGGTAATGTAGAGGACGGCGGTGTCGGCTTCGGTGGCTTGGACGGTGATGTCGGCGACGTACAGGATGCCGGTGCGGAAGTAGTGGAGGCGGGCGGTGGCGCCGATGGGGAGTTGCGCCCACTGTGCGGCAAGGTCGGTACAGGCGTAGCCGTCGACGGCGATGATTTTGTCCTGCGGGCAGAGGGCGGCGTTTTCTGCGCTGCCGCCGTTGAAGACGTGGGTCAGGGTGGCGTGGTCGCTGTTTTGTTTGAACCTTGCGCCGAAGTCGGACGCGGGAGCGGGCGTTTCGGTTGGCGGTTCGGACAGGAATGCGCCGCCGTGGCTGCGCGGCTGTGCCTGCCATTGCAGTCCGATGCCTATGGTGGCGAGGAGTTCGGCAAGGGGCAGGTCGGCGGTGGAGTAGAGGGTCGTCTGAAAAAAGTCTTCGAGGTCTAGGCCGGTAAACGCTTGGCAACGGGCTTGCCACTGTTTTTCGGGGATGCCTTGCTGGGTGTCCAGCCAATCGCGGTAGTGTTGCTGCATGACGCTGTCGAGGGTGTGTCGTCCGCTGCTTTTGCTGCGGATGGCGAGGTCGAGGCAGAGGGCGGCGAGTGCGCCTTTTTGGTAGTAGCTGACGATGGCGTTGGGGCTGTTTTCGTCTTGTTTGTAGAATTTGTTCCAAGCGGTGAAGCTGGATTCGGCAAGGCTTTGTTTCAGACGACCTTTGGTTTGCTGCACGCGGGTGATGCTTTGGGCGAGCAGGCGCAGGTAGGCTTCGGGGGCGATGGTGCGGCTTCGGGCGAGGAAGAGGTCATCGTAGTATGAGGTGATGCCTTCAAATGCCCAGAGCTGCTCGGTGTAGTTTTCACGGTCGAGGTCGTAGGGGGCGAAGGCGGCGGGTTTGATGGATTTGACGTTCCAGGCGTGGAAGTATTCGTGTGAGAACAGTCCGAGCAGTTGGGTGTAGGCGTCGTTGGCGTCGGTCATGCCGTGCGGCGGCAGGCTGTGGCGGTCGGCGAGCAGGGCGGTGCTGCTGATGTGTTCAAGCCCGCCGTAGATGTTGTCGCCGACGTGGAGCAGGAAGAGGTAATGCGTGAACGGGGCAGGGGAGGGGAACATGGCCAGTTCGGTTTCGCAGATTGTGCGGATGTCTGACACGAGGCGGTCGCGGTCGAAATCGGGGTAGTGGCCGCTCAAGGCGATACGGTGAGGGATGCCGCCGGCTTCGAAATCGAGAAATTCAATGTTGCCCAGTTCGACAGGGTGGTCGATTAAGTCGTGGTAGGAGGTCGTCTGAAAGCTGTGGATGCTGGTTTGGGGCAGGGTGGTGGCAATCCGCCATGTTTTCGGCAGGATGGGGAATTCGATTTGGTGCGCGCTGTTTTCTTGCCCGTTTACCTGTAAAAACAGACACGCGCCGTCAAAGAACCCGCGTTCGGCAGTCAGAAACGAGCCGCGGACGGACAGGTCGTAGGCGTAAACGGTGTAGTAAATTTCCCACTCGCCGGACTGCGGGGCAGTGCGCCACCGGTTTTTTTTGACTTGGGTCAGATGGGCATATTCTCCGTTGCAAAAAGCGCGGATGGTGGTGATGTGGCGGGAAAAATCGCGTATCAGATAGCTGCCGGGAACCCAGTTCGGCAGGTTGATTTCTGTTTCCAAATCATGTTCTTGTCGGAAGGTTAGGCGGATGTGCCACTCGTGGGCGAGCGGGTTGGGGGTGATTTTGTAATTAATCATGACTATTAATGCATTTGTTAAATTTTATGAATAAAAAGGTCGAATTATGCGGTTTGATTTATATCGATAAAGTCCCCTTCAAAAGGGAGGCTTGAAAAAATAAAGTGGCGTTGTAGGGGAGGTTGTTAAATAATAATATGATTATAAAGTAAAAAATATAAAAAATCGATAAAGCCGCTAGATGGAGTGAAATGTAATTCCGCTTGGCTAGGCTTGTCTTATATGTTAAATTTAGAAAAATTTAAACCTAGCCCTTATTGCGTTTGTTCAAAACGCATACGGCAAAGTGAGATAAAAAATTTTTATTCCCATAATTCATGGAGACTCTCATGGACACACAAACTTATAACTACAAAGTGGTGCGCCAGTTCGCCATCATGACCGTAGTTTGGGGTATTGTGGGCATGTTGGTCGGTGTCATCGTTGCCGCCCAATTGTTCGCCCCGGCCCTTGATTTATCAGATGTCGGCCCTTGGTTCCACTTCGGCCGCCTGCGTCCGTTGCACACCAATGCGGTGATTTTTGCATTCGGCGGTTGCGGTCTGATGGGTACATCATACTACGTTGTTCAACGTACCTGTAATGCACGCCTGTTCGGCGGTTGGCTGCCGGCATTTACCTTCTGGGGTTGGCAGGCAGTTATCGTTGCGGCAATCGTCAGCCTGCCTTTGGGTTATACCCAAGCTAAAGAGTATGCCGAATTGGAATGGCCTATCGACATCCTGATCGCTTTGGTTTGGATTGCTTACGCCATCGTATTCTTCGGTACGATTGCCAAACGTAAAATCAAACATATCTACGTTGCCAACTGGTTCTACGGCGGTTTCATTTTGGCCGTTGCTCTGTTGCACATCGTCAATAACCTGAGCATTCCTGCGGGCTTCATGAAATCCTATCCGGTTTATGCGGGTGCAATCGATGCTATGGTTCAATGGTGGTATGGCCACAATGCCGTAGGTTTCTTCCTGACCGCAGGTTTCTTGGGCATGATGTACTACTTCGTGCCGAAACAGGCAGGGCGTCCGGTTTACTCTTACCGCCTGTCCGTCGTCCACTTCTGGGCTTTGATTTTCACCTATATGTGGGCAGGTTCCCACCACTTGCACTATACCGCGCTGCCTGACTGGACTCAGTCCTTGGGTATGGTGTTGTCCCTGATTCTGTTCGCACCTTCTTGGGGCGGTATGATCAACGGTATCATGACCTTGTCCGGCGCATGGGACAAACTGCGTACCGACCCTATCTTGAAATTCTTGATCGTTTCTCTGTCCTTCTACGGTATGTCCACCTTCGAAGGTCCGATGATGTCTATCAAATCCGTCAACGCTTTGAGCCACTACACTGACTGGACCGTTGCACACGTTCATGCCGGCGCATTGGGCTGGGTGGGCTTCGTGACCATTGGTTCCGTGTACTACATGATTCCCCGCCTGTTCGGTAAAAATGAAATGTACAGCACCAAATTGGTGGAAGCGCATTTCTGGATTGCGACCATCGGCGTGGTTCTGTATATCGCCTCCATGTGGATTGCAGGGGTATTGCAAGGTATGATGTGGGGTTCTCTGAATGCGGACGGTACTTTGACCTACTCGTTTGTAGAGTCAGTTAAACGCACCATGCCTTTCTACATGATTCGTTTCACCGGCGGCCTGCTGTACCTGAGCGGTATGTGTATCATGGCATACAACGTTTACCGTACGGCCATCAGTGGCAAAGCGGTTGATGCCGAGATTCCCGCGGTGTCTCAAACCCAGCACCACTAAAAACATAAGAAAAGGCTACCAAAATGAAATTACAACAATTAGCTGAAGAAAAAGTCGGCGTCCTGATTGTATTTACCCTGCTTGTAGTCAGCGTAGGCCTGTTGATTGAAGCCGTGCCGCTGTTCTTTACTAAAGCTGTTACCAAGCCTATTGAAGGTGTGAAACCTTATAACGCTTTGCAAGTGGCTGGTCGCGATATCTATATCCGAGAGGGTTGTTACAACTGTCACTCTCAAATGATCCGTCCGTTCCGTGCGGAAACCGAACGTTACGGCCACTACTCCGTTGCCGGCGAGTCTGTTTATGACCATCCGTTCCAATGGGGTTCCAAACGTACCGGTCCGGACTTGGCACGTGTCGGCGGCCGCTATTCCGACGAATGGCACCGCATCCACCTGCTGAATCCGCGCGACGTTGTGCCGGAGTCCAATATGCCCGCTTTCCCATGGCTTGCCCGCAACAAAGTCGATGCCGAAGCAACCGTGGCGCATATGAAAGCCCTGCGTAAAGTCGGTACGCCTTACAGCGACGAAGAAATTGCCAAAGCGCCTGAAGCCTTGGAAAACAAATCGGAGCTGGATGCGGTGATTGCATACCTGCAAGGCTTAGGCTTGGCATTGAAAAACGTAAGGTAACATCATGGACGTAAACTGGGCCCGCTCGCTCTTTACTGTTTGGGTTTTTATCAGCTTTATCTTAGTGCTTTATATCGTTTTCAATCGACGAAATAAAAAGAACTATGATGACGCCGCCAACAGTATTTTCGAAAATGATGAGGATAAAGAGTCGTCTGAAAAAGACGGGCGATAACAGTTTAGTCCGTGATCACGGAGCAAAATAATGAACACAGCACCCCAATTTACCAGTAATTTCTGGAATATATACATTGCAGTCATCGTCGTGCTCAGCTTTATCGGCTTGGCATGGTTGCTGCTTTCCCAAAACGTTGTGAAGCGTCCTAAAAAGGGCGAAGAAGTCAAAACGACAGGCCATCAATGGGACGGTATCGAAGAATACAACAACCCGTTGCCACGCTGGTGGTTTTGGCTGTATGTCTTTGTCTGGCTGTTCGGTATCGGCTATCTGGTCATGTACCCGGGTTTGGGCGATTATGAAGGCCAGTGGAAATGGAGCAGCCATGGACAATATGATCAAGAAATGGCTAAAGCAGATCAGAAGTACGGCAAAGTTTATGCCAAGTTTGCCAATATGCCGATTGAGCAAGTGGCAAAAAATCCTGAAGCACGCGCCATCGGTCAAAACCTCTTCAATACCTACTGTATCCAATGTCACGGTTCTGATGCCAAAGGTTCCAAAGGCTTCCCGAATTTGACCGACAACGATTGGTTGTGGGGCGGCGAACCTGAGAAAATCCATGAGACCATTGAAAAAGGCCGTACGGCGACGATGGCGGCATGGGGTCCTGCGTTGGGTGAAGAGCGGGTAAAAGATGTGGCAAACTATGTCATGTCCTTATCCAAATCCAAAGACCAATACGATGAAGAACGTGCCGCACGCGGTAAAGTATTGTTCAGTGGTCCACCGGCAAACTGCTTTACCTGTCACGGCGACAAAGGTCAAGGTATCCAAGGACTGGGTCCGAACCTGACCGACAACGTATGGCTGTGGGGCGGTACTCAAAAATCGATTATCGAAACCATCACCAACGGCCGACACAGTCAAATGCCGGCTTGGGGTCGTTTCTTGGATAAAGACAAACTCCACATTATGACTGCGTATGTATGGGGTCTGTCCAACAAAGACGGCAAAGCGCCCGTGAAAAAAGCCGAACCTGCTCCCGCACCGGCACCTGCTTCTGCTGCCGCATCATCCGCTGACGCTTCATCTGCGTCCGCACCTGCACAAGCTGAAAAAGCAGCTTCAGCAGCTGATGCAAAAGCGGCCGCTCCTGCCGAAGCCAAGCCGGTGGAAAAAGTAGATGCTTCTTCTGCCAAAGTGGACGGTAAAGCCGTTTTTGAAGCCAACTGTAAAATGTGTCACGGTGGTACCATCCCCGGTGCTCCAGGCATAGGCAAGAAAGACGAGTGGGCCCCGCGCATCAAGCAAGGTAAAGATACCCTGCACAAACACGCGCTCGAAGGCTTTAACTCCATGCCTGCCAAAGGCGGTAACACAAGCCTGAGTGATGACGAAGTCAAAGCAGCGGTTGACTATATGGCCAACCAATCCGGCGCTAAATTCTAAACTGTAGAAATTATAGTGGATTAAATTTAAATCAGGACAAGGCGACGAAGCCGCAGACAGTACAGATAGTACGGCAAGGCGAGGTAACTCCGTCCTGGTTTAAAGTTAATCCACTATAAAACGCACCTTTCATAAGGTGCGTTTTTTTATGGGGTCGTCTGAAGTTGCTTTTGAAGTTGCTTTCAGACGACCTGAAGTTCATCCCGTACTTTCATTAGCGCGAAACCAAGCAGGTTCAAACCCCGCCATTGCAATGGATTTTGGGCGCGTGGATCATCTTGGGCAAGTCCGATTCCCCAGATTGCGTCAACCGGGCTGGCTTCTACTAAGATACGGCTGCCGGTGCCAAGCAAAAAGCGTTTCAAATCGGGGTGTTGGATGAATTTGGCACGGTTGCCTTCGCAAACGATATCGAAGCGGCGGGCATTCCAAATGTCGTCTTTGAATCCAAGGACTTGTCTCCCCAAGTACTTGGCTTGTTTGGGGTGGGCAGAAGCGATGATTTGGCGGCGGATATCGTCTGCGCCGAACAGCCTCGCCTTTTCTGCCATCATATAGTGTTCGGCAGTCGCATAGCGGATGCCGTCGATTCCAAAGGGCGCAGGATACCATTGGCTGAAGACGGCTTTATCTATCTCATTTTTATAGTGGATTAACTTTAAACCAGTACGGCATTGCCTCGCCTTGCCGTACTATCTGTACTGTCTGCGGCTTCGTCGCCTTGTCCTGATTTAAATTTAATCCACTATATGTTTTGGCGTGTGTCCCCAGAAGTATAGATATTTCAGTTTTTCTTTGCGCTGGTAGGCGGTCTTCAGGTCGGCAAGAGTGTAGGGGCAGTCATGGTGTTTCTTTCTTATTGTGCATTAAATTCAAACGGATAGGGCGTTACCGGATTTAAGATTTATGATGCGCAGAGGTGTGGTAGATTGACTGTGAATTAGGGCAAGACGAAACCTCAGACGGGATGAATGAGAAATACCGTGCCGATCTGTAGTTAATCCACTGTATTTCGGAAGATATGTAGTGGATTAAATTTAGATCAGGACAAGGCGACGAAGCTGCAGACAGTACAGATAGTATGGCAAGGCGAGGCAACGCCGTACTGGTTTAAAGTTAATCCACTATAGATGGGAATATATTCGCTATCATACTGTTGACGGTAGAAAAAAGGTCGTCTGAAATAAGTTTTCAGACGACCTCTGTTATTTAAGGCTTATTTCCAAACCAAGAGCGCGTGGTTGCGTTTGCCGCGCCGTACGATGGTGTATTTGCCGAAGCGTTTGTGCGCGTCGGTCAGCAGATAGGCATCGTCGGGGCGTTCGGCGGCGTGGTTCGGGTTGTTCGATTCGGCGGCTTGTCCGTTGAGCAATACCGCTTTGCTGTTCACAAAACCGCGCGCTTCTTTGTTGGACGAGGCCAAGCCGGTTTTGACCAAGGCTTCGACGACGTTGAGGTCGTCTGAAACTTCAAATGCGGGCAGGCCGTCGAGTGCGAGCTGTTCGAAGTCGCTTTCCGTCAGGCTGCTTTGGTCTTCGGCAAACAGGCTTTCGGAAATGCGCTGCGCGGCTTGCAGGGCGGCTTCGCCGTGAATCAGGCGGGTCATTTCTTCGGCAAGGATGCGTTGCGCTTCGGGTTTGGTGCCGCTGGCTTTGTCTTTCGCTTCGATGGCGTCGATTTCTTCGATAGACAGGAAGGTGAAGTATTTCAAGAATTTATACACATCGGCATCGGCAACTTTCAGCCAGAACTGGTAAAACTGATACGGCGAGGTTTTCTTCGCGTTCAGCCATACCGCGCCGCCTTCGGTTTTACCGAATTTGGTGCCGTCGGATTTGGTAACCAGCGGCAGGGTTAGGCCGAATACTTGTTTTTGGTTCAGACGACGTGTCAGGTCGATACCGGCGGTGATGTTGCCCCATTGGTCGGAGCCGCCGATTTCCAAAACCGCACCGTGACGCTTGTTCAATTCGGCAAAGTCGTAGCCTTGCAGCAAGGAATAGGCGAACTCGGTGAAGGAAATGCCCACATCGTCGCGTTCGATACGCTGTTTGACGGATTCCTTGTTCAACATGGCGTTGACGGAAAAATGCTTGCCGATGTCGCGTAGGAAGTCGAGGCAGTTCATGCTGCCGAACCAGTCGGCATTGTTCGCCATAATGGCGGCGTTTTCGCCTTCAAAGCTCAAAAACGGTTTCAGTTGGTTGCGGATGCTTTCTACCCAGCCGGCAACGGTTTCGGCGGAATTCAAGCTGCGCTCCACCGCTTTGAAGCTGGGGTCGCCGATCATACCGGTCGCGCCGCCCACCAAAGCAATCGGCGTATGTCCTGCCTGTTGGAAACGGCGCAATGCCAATACGGGCAGCAAATGGCCGATATGCAGGCTGTCGGCGGTCGGGTCGAAACCGCAGTAGAGGGAGATTTTTTGTTCGTTCAACAAAGCGTCTAAGGCTTCGATGTCGGTAGTTTGCGCGATTAAGCCGCGCGATTGTAGGTCTTGGATGACTGATTTCATTGAAACTTCCGTTGATTAAAATAGGCTAGATATTGATTTAGCAATTTCATGAATTTAATTATTTCTAAATTTTTGATCTTTTGAACATTATTTATACGGTCAAGTTATGTTTTTTGTATAATTTAGCTACAGTCCATTTGTGAAAAATTGTTTCTATGTAATGAAGCTCAGTTAATGCTTGGAATCTTAAAAATCTTATTTTTATTTTATCGGCTATTTCAGCAGCTTCTTCTAAATGTTTTGGATAGTTAGCGGGAAAATACTCTCCTGGTGGATAAAAACTTTTAGCTTTCTTATTAAAATACCACGCTGATTTTCCATTATCGTCATTGCCGCTAGGCTTCCATTCCGGAACTTGTATGTATTTTCTTAGGTTGCTATATTCATTCATAATTTCTTTTAGTTCAATATTGAAATAGTATGAAATATGACTGGAAAAACGTGTGCATTGTTTTTTCTCGCTAATATCATTACTTAAAATATCTATATCTACAAAAAATTCACTAGAAACACAACGGTGTAAATAAATACTTGAATCTAAGTATAAAAGCCTATCTTCTCCGATTCGTTCAATTATTTTTCTAGCATTTTGAATATCTTGTTGGAGTTTGCTTTCAAATACTGGGCGAAGAACCGCAAATAATCCTGCTGATGAACCAATAAAATAAAATATATTTTTTATAATATCTATATAGTTGATATTAGACATTTTCCTAAGCTTTGAAGAAAGGTAGGCCAATAAAAGCCTAGCCTACCAAATTTGATTTGCATTCTTTATGTTTTCAGACGACCTTACTTACACATTAAACAAAAAGTGCATCACATCCCCGTCCTGTACGACATATTCCTTGCCTTCCACGCGCATTTTGCCGGCTTCTTTGGCTTTGGCTTCGCCGCCGAGCGAGACAAAGTCGTCGTAGGAAATGACTTGGGCGCGGATGAAGCCGCGTTCGAAGTCGGTGTGGATGACGCCGGCAGCTTGCGGGGCGGTGTCGCCTTTGTGGATGGTCCAGGCGCGGACTTCTTTGACGCCGGCGGTGAAGTAGGTTTGCAGGCCCAAGAGGTCGTAGCCCGCGCGGATCAGGCGGTTCAGACCGGGTTCTTCCAAGCCCATTTCGGCGAGGAATTCGGCTTTTTCGTCGTCTTCCAATTCGGCGATTTCGCTCTCCATCGCGGCGCAAACGGCAACGACGGGGGCGTTTTCTTTTTCAGCCAATTCTTTCAGGCGGTCGAGGTGCGGATTGTTTTCAAAACCGTCTTCGGCAACGTTGCCGACGTACATGGCAGGCTTGGCGGTCAGCAGGAACAGCGGCTTGAGCATGGCGAGTTCTTCCGCGTCTAAGCCGAAAGAGCGGACGGGTTTGCCTTCGTCCAGATGCGGCAGCAGTTTTTTGCACAGTTCGACCAGTTTTTGCGCGTCTTTGTCGCCTGAGCGGGCGCGTTTCTCTTCGCGGACGATGGCTTTTTCGACGCTGGCGAGATCGGCAAGTGCTAGTTCGGTGCCGATGGTTTCGATGTCGGCAATCGGATCGACTTTGCCGGAAACGTGGACGATGTTGTCGTCGTCAAAGCAGCGCACGACGTTGACGATGGCGTCGGTTTCGCGGATGTTGGCGAGGAACTGGTTGCCCAAGCCTTCGCCTTTGCTCGCGCCTGCAACCAAACCGGCAATATCGACGAATTCGACGATGGCGGGCTGCATTTTTTGCGGATTGACGATTTTCGCCAGTTCCGCCATGCGCGGGTCGGGCACTTCGACGATGCCGACGTTGGGTTCGATGGTGCAGAAGGGATAGTTCGCCGCTTCGATGCCCGATTGGGTCAGCGCGTTAAAGAGGGTGGATTTGCCGACGTTGGGCAGGCCGACGATGCCGCATTTCAAGCTCATGGTTTTTCCTGAAAAGATAAAAGTTTAACGGCGGATTATAGCATATCGGGGAATGACTCAAAAACTGTAAAGGTCGTCTGAAAAGCGCGTTTTCCATGCGATGGGAACGGTTGGCGTTTTCAGACGACCTCGACGAAGATGGGACAAGGTAGCGTGGGCGTTGCCTGCGAGAAATATATCGGTCTATTCTGTTTTCGGGCGATGGATAAAATATCCTGATTTTCGTGGGTAAAGCCTACGCTACGGTTGTGGCGGGTGTTTTATTTTAATCCATAATCAAAGGTCGTCTGAAAACGGTCATATCGGTTTTGTCTAGCCGCAACTCGTGTTTTCAGACGACCTCGATAATAGCTGGAAAAGTAGCGTAGGCTTTGCCCACGAGAAATATGTTGGTCTATTCTGTTTTGGGTGATGGGCAAAATATTCCGATTTTCGCGAGCGAAGCTCACGTTACGACGGTTGTGGCGGGTGTTTTATTTAAATCCATAATAAAAAGGTCGTCTGAAAACAAAGGTAGCGGGTTTTTCTAAAATCACCATTGCGTTTTCAGACGACCTTTTGTGTATATAGATTTTTAATCAAACAGCAAAATCAGAAACAAAATAACTGCAATCACGCCCAGCCACATGCTTTGCCGTTGCTGTACTTTGACCAAATGGATATAGGCATCGCGCATTTCCTGCTGGCGGTTTTCGTCAACCAGCGCGCTGATTTTGCGCGGCAGGGAAGGGATGATTTGCGCCCAGTCGGGGGCTTCGTTTTTGAGGTTGCGCCAAAGGGCTTTGGGGCCGACCTGTTCGTTCATCCATTTTACCAAAAACGGTTTGGCGGTTTTCCACAAGTCCAAATCGGGATCAAGCTGTCGTCCCAAGCCTTCGATGTTGAGCAGCGTTTTTTGCAGCAGCACAAGCTGCGGCTGGATTTCGACATTGAAGCGGCGACTGACTTCAAACAGGCGCATCAGCACCAAGCCGAAGGAAATTTGCGAAATCGGTTTGTTGAACACTGGCTCGCACACGGCGCGGACGGCGGCTTCCAATTCTTCCGCGCGCGTGTCGGCAGGCACCCAGCCCGATTCGATGTGGGCGGTGGCGACGCGGTGGTAGTCGCGGTTGAAAAAGGCGAGGAAGTTGATGGCGAGATAGCGCTTGTCGTAGTCGGTCAGCGTGCCGACGATGCCGAAATCGAGGGCGATGTAGCGGTTGTCGGCGGCGACCAGAATGTTGCCGGGGTGCATATCGGCATGGAAAAAGCCGTCGCGGAAGACTTGCGTGAAGAAGATTTCCACGCCGTAATCGGCGAGTTTGTGCAAATCGATGCCGTCGGCTTTGAGTTTGGCGATTTCCGATACGGGCGTGCCGTCCATCCATTCGATGGTCAGCACGTCGCTGGTGCAGTAGTCGTAAAATACTTTAGGCACAATCAGCATATTGCTGTTTTGGAAGTTGCGTCCGAGTTGGCTGGCATTGGCGGCTTCGCGCATCAAGTCCAACTCGTCATGCAGATATTTGTCAAATTCCGCCACTACTTCGCGCGGTTTCAAACGCTTGCCGTCGGCAAACAGACGCTCGACCCAAGCCGCGCCGAAGCGCATCAGCGACAAATCTTGTTCAATCACGGGCAGAAGGTTGGGGCGCAAGACTTTGACCGCCACTTGTTCGCCCGAATGCAGGCAGGCTTTGTGTACTTGGGCGATGGAGGCGCTGGCGACGGGCTCGGTTTCAAATTCTGCGTACAGCGTTTCGATGGATTGCCCCAGCGATTTTTCGATTTGCGAGCGTGAAAGCTGCGCATCAAACGGCGGGACTTTGTCTTGCAGCTTTGCCAATTCGACCGCGTAATCATGCGGAATCAAATCGGGGCGCGTGGACAGAACCTGTCCGAATTTGATGAAAATCGGCCCTAAGCTTTCCAATGCCAAACGCAGGCGCACGGCCGGCGGTTCGTTTTCAAATTCAGACGACTGCGGCAGCATTTTCAACAGCGTTCGCGCCCAGCCCGGACGGACAAGCGCGGCAAACAGCTCGGCGAGATGGTAGAGGTAAAGCGTGCGGAGGATGGTTTTGATGCGTTTGAGCCGTTTCATGATTAAGCGCGGAAAATGCTGAAAGTCGAAATTATATAGTAAATAGGCTGTGCCCACACGGAATGGTATGGTGCTGAGACAAGGATGTGGGCGGGAATTGGCTTCGTGCGTGGGCGGATGGCGTTAGATTCATAGAATCAAAAAGGTCGTCTGAAAACGTTGGACAAAGCTGCTTGTCCGTTTTCAGACGACCTTTGTTTATGGCTCGATATTATTCGCCCAAGAGTGCAATATCCGCTACCGCGTTCATCTGCTCTGCCAAGCGGTTCAGCAGGTTCAGGCGGTTTTGTTTCACTGCGGGATCTTCAGCCATTACCATCACGCCATCGAAGAAGGCATCGACTTGCGGTTTGACGGAAGCCAGTTCGGACAAGGCGGTCTGGAAATTGCCTTCGGCAACGGCGGCGGCAATTTTCGGTTGCAAGCCTTGTGCGGCGGCATACAGGGCTTTTTCTTCATCTTGTTGCTGCAGGCTTTCATCGACTTCGCCCAGAGCAGCATCGGCTTTTTTCAACAGGTTTTGCACGCGTTTGTTGGCGGCGGCGAGCGCGGCGGCTTCAGGCAGTTGTTTGAACGTGGCAACGGCTTGCAGTTTGGCGGTCAAATCGTCCAAACGGCGCGGCTGTTTGGCGAGTACGGCGGCAACGATGTCTTGCGGATAGTCGTTTTGTAGCAATACGGCAAGGCGCGCCTGCATGAAGTCGGCAGTTTCAGACGGCGTTTTCTCGTTGAGCAAACCTTTGGGGAAGCTGTCGAAGGTCGTCTGAATCAGCTCGTTCACATCCAAACCATACTGCATCAGCATCCGCAAAATACCCAAGGCGGCGCGGCGCAGGGCGTAGGGGTCTTTGTCGCCGGTCGGAATCAGACCGATGCCCCAAATGCCGACCAAAGTTTCTAGTTTGTCGGCCAGCGCAACGGCAGTAGCGACTTTGCCGTTCGGCAGGTTGTCGCCGGCGAAACGCGGTTGGTAGTGTTGCTCGACGGCTTCGGCGATTTCTTCGGTTTCGCCGTCCAAGCGGGCGTAGTATTTGCCCATCGTGCCTTGCAGTTCGGGGAACTCGCCGACCATTTCGGTCACCAAGTCGGCTTTCGCCAAACGCGCGGCACGTTCGGCTGCGGCGGCATCCGCACCCAAAGCCTTGGCGATGTGGGCGGCGATGCTTTGCAGGCGTTCGATACGCTCGGCTTGCGAACCGATTTTGTTGTGATAAACCACGTTCTCCAGCTTGGGCAGGCGGCTTTCCAAAGTCGCTTTTTGGTCTTGCTTGTAGAAGAACTCGGCATCAGACAGGCGCGCGCGCAAAACGCGTTCGTTGCCTTGGATGATGTGCGACGGGTCTTCGGTTTGCAGGTTGGAGACCAGCAGGAAGCGGTTCATCAGCTTGCCGTTTTGGTCGAGCAGCGGGAAGTATTTTTGGTTTTGCTGCATGGTCAGAATCAGACATTCCTGCGGCACGGCGAGGAAATGCTCTTCAAAACCGGCTTCCAAAACGACAGGCCATTCGACCAGCGCGGTGACTTCGTCCAACAGCGCTTCATCGGCGGCAACGGTGGCTTTCAGACGACCTGCCTGCTCGTTCAAGGCAGTCTGAATCGCGGCTTTGCGCTCGGCAAACGAAGCGACGACTTTACCTTGTTCGCGCATTTGTGCGGCGTAGCTGTCAGCGTTTTCAATGGTGATTTCGCCGCTGGACAGGAAGCGGTGTCCTAAGGTTTGATTGCCGCTTTGCAGGCCCAAGACGCTGACGTCCACGATGTCGCCGCCGTGCAGTACAACTAGCCCGTGAACGGGGCGCACGAAGGTGAACGTGCTGCTGCCCCAACGCATCACTTTCGGAATCGGCAGTTTCTTAACGGCTTGATTGATAATGTCTTCCAAAAGTTCGCCCAACGGTTTGCCGGTTTGGACGTATTCGTAAGCGTACACATCCTGCTTGCCGTCGTGGACGATGGTCAAGTCTTCGATTTTCGCCCCCGCACCGCGTGCAAAACCTTCCAAAGCCTTGGTCGGCGCGCCGTCTTTCATGGCATTCGCCACAGCAGGACCTTTTTTCACAATTTTCTGATCGGCTTGAACGGATTTGACGTTTTTGATTTGAACGGCCAAACGGCGCGGCGAGGCGTAGGCGGTAAATTCGGCTGCGCCGTCAATCAGTTGCGCTTTTTCCAAGCCTTCGGCAACGGAAGCGGCGAAGTGGTTGCCTAAATTATTTAGGGCTTTGGGGGGGAGCTCTTCGGTAAGGAGTTCGATTAAAAGGGTTTGGGTTGTCATGTGAGACTTTCTGCTCTTTACATTTGTCGGTTTTAATTTCGTTGAAGCGGATACTTTCAGACGACCTCTGGCTGGAAACCCCGTCTTGATTTGATTTGTCTGAAAGTTTGGTGATAAAGCCATCGGATCCGCGCGCCGTTATGGCGTGCATTGCCGATGTCTGTTTGATTTGGTGCAGATTATGCCACAATTGCGCCTTCTCTGCGGTGTGATTATTAGAGAAGTTGGTAATAGAAGCGGGTAGAGGGTGATGAAGATAAGAGGCAAAGCTGCCGGATAAGGATAACTTCCTTGTTTTTCGCTGATTTCAAATCAATTTGTCGCTGCATTAGGTGATCATGTTATGCGCTTTCATATTGGTGCGGGTATGTTTGGCAGGTAAAAAGAAAAAGGTCGTCTGAAACTGCAAACAGTCTTTCAGACGACCTTTTTTATTTAAAGGAGACGGTCATTAGGATTATTGACGTTTCGCGCCGTAACCACCGATGAGGTGTTCGCTGCCGTCTTGGTTTTTCAGACCATAAGTACCGCCGATTTCAGCAGCTTTTGCACCGTAGAATTTACCGCTCAAATTACCTTTCAGACCTGCTGCGGCTGCTTCAACCGAGCCAAGGAAGAGGTTGCCGTTTTCCCATTTCGCCGTACCTTTCATGTCGTATTTCGCATCAGCTTCGCTTACACGGCGGCCGTTGGCGTCGAGGGAGTGGAATTGGGAATTGGCAGTTTCAAAGCGTACGCCTTTCAAACCAAAATCGACGATGGCTTTAACATCCGCCGTCAACTGACGGCTTTGATCACCTTTCACAACATAGGCAGTAGTCAAGCCGTTGTAAGTTGCCGTACCTTTTTCAGGCAGGTCGGTGAACTTGGTCTCATCGCCTAAGCTTTGATAGCCGTAAATCACACCGGATTTCGGATCAATATAGTGGGCGAAAGTTTGGTAAGTCCAACCGGCAGCGGCAGGATCGTGCATAACGATCTGCGTACCATCAACAAAGCGGATGACGTAGATGCCGTCGAATCGTTTGTCAAATACGGTGCCATCCTTATCTTTAGCAATATACGCAAGTTGGTTGGTATGATTTTCCGCCAATTCAGTTAAATGTTGGCGTATTTGTCTTGTTGAATCATAAATTTCGGCAGCAGCATCTTTAGCTTTTTCGGCTGCATCTTTTGCATCTTTGCTGGCTGAACGTGTTGCTTTTGCGGATGCTAAATTTTGGTTTGCTGTTTGCAAATCTTTCTCAGCACTTTCCCAAACATTTTTAGCTGCTTCAAATTTGGCTAAATCTTTATCATTCAAATTTTGTGTTAAAGCTGTAATTTGTTTATCTAACTGATCTTGTGCTGCGCTAACAGCTTTATTTGCTTCTTCTAATCTAGCTACAATATCGTCATTTCTTTCGCCTTTTTCGGCTTCAAATTTGGCTTTAGCTTCTTCTAGTTCTTTTTTTGCTTTTTCAAAAGATTCAAGTTCTTCCTTTGAAGAGCTGGCGGTTTTGCTAAGTGTCTCAATCATCAGATTATAGGTTTTAGCATTCTGTCGTTCTGCTTGATCTTTTTTTTGCAGCGCTTCAGCAAAAGCATTTGTATCATTGACCAGTTTTTGTTCGGCAGCCGTTAAAGCATTTTTTGCATTTTCAAGCTTTTTATATAGGCTGATAATTTTTTGATCTAGCGTGGACTGTCCAACTTTGAATTCATTATTTGGTTCTTGCCCTGTTTGTTGGCTAACATCACTTTTGGTTTTTCCTCCTGAAAATGCTTTGGCAATGATGGAATCTGTAGTTGTGAATTTAACCTGTGTAGCATTACCTTCTTCTGTTTTGTTATACAGTATGATTTCATCTAACTTAACTTCGTCATTAGCTTTAAAATCTAAGGAGCTAACTAAACCGTTTTGATTATTTATTTGATTGTCTGTTTGGAACAGTTTGTCGTTTTCATTACTACGGCGCAACTGAACATTCGGATTACCTTGCTGTGCACTGGTTGAAGAAATAAAGCTTGTGTGCAGCGGTGTGGCAAGGTTCAAAGCGTCAAGAGGGGATTCATCAATCAGACCAGCAAGGTTGTCAGCACGATTGTTGTGAGGTGCAGGGATTGCTACGGCGTTATTGTCGTTGGTAGCGCTGGGGGTGGCATTGCTTGGGCTGCTGTTTTTAGCAGGGCTGCCGTTGCCGCCTGTGCTGGTTGATCCAGTGGAAAGAGTGGATGCGCCACCGCTGCCACCGCCGCCTCCACAGGCAGACAGGATTGCCGCGCTGATGGCGGTTAAGATGATGGTTTTGATTTTAGTGTTGATTGCAGACATATTGTTCCCTTTTTTGTTGATTGGAATGGTGCTTTTTATCAAATGGCATAAAGTATTATCATAGATATAATTATGACAAAAATAAACTGTTTTTTACATTTGTTGGGATAATTGTCCATCGATATACAGTTTGTGTTTGATTTGTACGACATAAAGGTCGTCTGAAAATGCTTGAAGCTGCCGGTTGCGGTTGTCTGCTTTAATCGGGCTTCGTTTTCAGACGACCTGCCATTACAATCACGTTTTATTTTAGAGAAGAATTTATGCGTCATTTTGTGTTTGTGATTTTGTGTTCATGTTTCCTCGCTGCGTGCTCCACTCCTATGGCTCCTCAAGATATTTCTACCGCTTCCGCCCGTTGGGCGAGTTTGGTAAAGCAAGATGCTAATTTGTACCGTATTGACGATAAGCTTTACCGCAGTGAGCAGCCGGTTGCGGAAGATGGGGAGCTGATTGAGCAACTCGGTATCCGTAGTGTGATTAATTTGCGATTTTTTGATCGGAACGACAATGAAACACATTTAAAAGGGCGCAATTTGATGCTGCTGAACCGTCCTTTGTTGACGTGGAAAATTAAGCCTAAAGATGTCGCGCAAACGCTTTTCTTAATTGAAAAGCAGCAAAAATACGGTCCTGTATTGGTTCATTGCTATCATGGGGCTGACCGTACAGGTTTGATTTCCGGAATGTACCGTATTATTTATCAGGGTTGGTCGGTGGAAGAGGCTAGGTTGGAAATGCAACATGGTCCTTATGGTTATCATAGTATCTGGAAAAATATTGAGAATTTGTTTACCGAAGAAAAGGTACAGGAGGTGCGCGAACATTTGGAACGTCTGCGAAAAGAGGGATGATGTTGAATGTAAGGTAAGGCCTGGATTAGGCGTCTTGGAATGATAACGGTGTTGGTTTTAACTTATCTTTATCATTTTCTTGCGCTTACGGTATGGTGTTTGGCGTACACTTTGCCGGTCTCTTCAAACTAAGAATGATTCTTATGTATCACGGTGAACGCTTTAATGCGTATACTCATTTGATCGGCGCCATGCTGGCTGTTGCGGCATTGGTGCTGATGATTATTAAGGCGGATGATTCATATCGGCTTGCCAGTGCGATTACTTATGGTGTTTGCCTGTCTTTGCTGTATCTGGGCTCAACGTTGTACCACAGTATTCCTCAACCTAAAATTAAGGCTGTCTTGCAAAAAGTGGATCATTGCATGATTTATCTGTTGATTGCAGGCAGCTATACCCCGTTTACCTTGATTCCTCTTAAGGGAGAATGGGGTTGGTCGCTTTTCGGTGTGTCGTGGGGCTTAGCATTTTTAGGGATTATTCAAGAGCTTACGATAGGGAGAAAGAGTGAAAAACGGCTGTTGTCCATGATTATTTATGTGGTAATGGGATGGTTGATTTTGGTTGCTTTATTTCCATTGGTTCAATCGCTTTCATCTGCCGGACTGTTTTGGCTTGCGTTGGGCGGTGTATTGTATAGCGTCGGTATCTATTGGTTTGTGAATGATAAAAAGATTAAACATGGTCATGGTATTTGGCATTTGTTTGTTCTTGGTGGAAGCTTGGCTCAATTTATCTGCATCTATTTTTATGTACTTTAAGAGGCTGGCGGTTTACAGAAGTTATTCTAAGGTTTTGGTTGTAGGGTGGTAACCGAAATCTTATCTGTGATTGAATTTGTTGCAGAATGATAGAAAGATGATGTAAAAAAATCCCCACTGAAAAGTGGGGATTTTGTTTTGCAATTCTTTTGCTTAACCTTTACGGGCAGGTAATTTTTCTTTAATGCGGGCCGCTTTACCGGTCAGACCGCGCAGGTAGTACAGTTTGGCGCGACGAACGTCACCGCGGCGTTTTACTTCAATTTTTTCTACGGTAGGGGAGTAGAGTTGGAAAGTACGCTCAACGCCTTCGCCGCTGGAAATTTTGCGAACGATGAAGTTGCTGTTCAAGCCGCGGTTACGACGGGCGATAACAACGCCTTCGTAAGCTTGCAGACGGCTGCGTGAACCCTCTACTACGCGTACGGAAACGACTACGGTGTCGCCCGGTGCGAATTCGGGGATGTCTTTGTTCAGGCGAGCAATTTCTTCTTGCTCTAATTGTTGAATCAGGTTCATTGTTTTTCCTAAATTATGATTGGATTTCCTGTTGCTCTTGCAAGATTTCTTTTAAGAGGCGGGATTCCTTTGGGATTAAACTGCGCTTTTCCAGTAGGTCTGGTCTGCGCTCCAGGGTGCGCCGCAGCGATTGTTTCAACCGCCATTCGGCTATCAAGCCATGATTGCCCGAACGCAATACGTCGGGAACAGTCATGCCTTGGAATTCTAAGGGTTTGGTGTAATGGGGGCAGTCTAGCAGGTCGTCTGAAAATGAGTCCTGCTCGGCTGACTGTATATCGCCCAATACGCCGGGTATCAGTCTGAGTACGGCATCCATCAGTATCATGGCGGGCAGCTCTCCGCCGGAGACAACAAAATCGCCTATGCTGATTTCTTCATCTACGCTGCTTTGCAACAGGCGTTCGTCAATTCCTTCGTATCGTCCGCAAAGCAGTATGAGATGCGGAGATTTCGCAAGTTCTACGGCTTTTTTGTGGGTCAGCGGTTGACCTTGCGGGCTAAGATAGATGACTTTTGCAGGAACTGAAGATGTTTGTTTGGCTTCTTCTATCGCTGCTTGCAGCGGCGGTGCCATCATAATCATTCCCGGACCTCCGCCAAAGGGGCGGTCGTCAATATAGCCGAGTTTGTTGTCGGCGAATTTGCGGGGATTGATGGCTTGGAATTGCCAAAGGTTTTGTTTTTTTGCGCGACCGGTTACGCCGTATTCGGTGATGCTGTCGAACATTTCGGGGAAGATGGTGATGGCTTGTATCAACATCAGTAGTCTAAGCCCCAGTCGGCGGTAATGGTTTTGCTTTCGGTATCGACGGCTTCGATGTAGTTGGATACGAACGGGATCAGGATTTGACCATGTTCTCCATTAATCATCAAAACATCGTTGGCACCGGTTTCCATCAGGTTTGTGACTTTGCCGAGCACGATATCGTCTTTGTTGACAACAGTCATGCCGACTAAATCTGCCCAATAGTATTCGCCTTCCTCGGTAGGGGCGAATTCTTCTCGGGGGATTTCGATGGTATAGCTGCGCAGGGCAAAAGCCTGATCGCGATCGTCTATGCCTTCGAATTTGACCTGAAGCTCTCCGCTGACGATTTTGCCGGCTTCGAGTGTCACATTCAGTGTTTTACCGTCTTTGCTTAACTGCCACTCAGGGTAGTCCAGGAGGCTGTCGGCGTATTCTGTATTGGCGGCTATTTTGAGCCAGCCTTTGATGCCGAATACGCCTTTGATGTAGCCCATGGCTACCCGTTGTCGAGTGTCGGTCATAGCAAGATTAGCCGGTGATTAAGCAGCAGCTTTTTGTTCTTTGATCAGTTTTGCAACTGCGTCGCTGACTTGTGCGCCTTGAGCGATCCAGTGGTTCAGGCGGTCGGCTTGGAGGCGTACGCGCTCTTGTTTTTCATTGGCAACAGGGTTGTAGAAGCCAACGCGCTCGATGAAGCGGCCGTCGCGACGGTTGTGGGAGTCGGCAACGACTACGTGGAAGAAGGGACGGTGTTTAGAACCACCGCGAGCCAAACGGATAACTACCATTTTGAGTCCTTTTGAGAAAATCGGATAGATAAGAAACCGCTAATTTTAGGATATTTTGCGTTGTTCATGCAAGTTTTTATTTGTTTTTGTTGCTGTTTTGCGGAGTGGTCAGGCTGAGGCGTGCTTGGCACAAAGTGTTGTCTTCTTCGGAAGGTGTGATGGTAAAGCCTGATTTTTCAGCAAGTTTAAGCATAGGGGTGTTGGATTTGAGTATTTGGGCGCTCATGACGCGGTAGCCTTGTTGTGTTGCCGATTGGATAATCAGCTTCATCATTTCCACTGCCAACCCTTTGCCGCGTACGTTTTCAGCAAGCGTGATGCCGAATTCGCATTCATTGCGGTTGATACGGCTGAAGCGGCTGACGGCGACGATGAGGTCGTCTGAATTGCGTGCCGTCCATGCGGCTTCGCTGTGGTAGTCGAGTTTGCTGAAGCGTGCGAGGGTGGGGATGGGCAATTCGTTGGTGTGGGTCATGAAGCGGGTGTAGCGCGCTTGCGGAGAAAGGCTGCGGACGAATTGCTGCTTGGCTTCCGCGTCTTCGGGGGTGAAGGGGCGGATGGTTACGGTTTCGCCGTTTTTGAGGGTAAGCGTAGCAGGATGCTCGGTCGGGTAGGGGGCGAGTACGTTTTGGATGGGGGCTTCGCTTTCGGTTTTTGCGCCCAAAAGTTCGGCGGCAGCTTCGCCGGTATTGCGGAGAAACTCGGCGGCAGCAGGATTTTTGCTGCGCAGGTATTCTGCCGCGGTCTGTACTTTGGCGGCAGCTTGTTCGAGCTTGAGGGTGGCGATATTGGTTGGTTTGTTTTTCGGGGAGGGACGTTCGTCAGCCTGCAATACAAAGTCACTACTGTATTGGTCGCCGTTGAGGTTGAGCAGGATTTCACCGATGTATTGCTGCCGTTGGCTGAGTGTGTTTAAGGTGTGCAGGAGTTGGTTGAGGATATGCGTGTTTTCAAGTTGGGCGAAATGGGCGATGTGTTCAATGTCCAGCGTAGAAAACGGCGGGAGCGCGGCGGTGGTTTTGCCTTGATGGCATACGGTCAGGATGTCGCCATAGACGGTATGGCGTTGAAAACGGAATTGCACCGCGTTATGTGTAGTGTGCTGATAAGTGGGCAGGCACAGGGCTTCGGCAAGCAAGGGTAGGTCTTTTGAAGTGAGGGCTTTGGTAATGTTTCTTGCTTGCGGGGTTTTAAGACGACCTTTTTTAGGCGTGGCGATGCGTAACTGCTCTTTTTGCAGTTGGTCGGCAATGTTTCGGAACGATAAGGCTTGCAGGGCTTGTTCAGGACGGTCGAAATGTAGGAGGTCGTCTGAAAAGCGGCTGCTGACAAGTAAGGGTTTGGCAGTGTGTTTCGCCAGCATGCTCAGAGTGCGGGTCAGATTTTTCTCGTCAGGACTGTCGGTCGGGGCAACGATGGCGAGCAGGGCTTCGGTATTTGCTTTTTGAAGTTGTTGGCTGGCGATGCTGTGGTAATGCGCGGGCGTGGGTGTGCTGCCGATGTAACCTTGGCGGATGTGAGGTTGTTCGGTAGGAAATTGGAGTTTTAGGTTTTGGGGCGCGCAGGTTTCCAGCCACTCGGCAGGGGTATTGGACAGGATGTCGATGCTGTTCAGAGGTGGGAGGTCGGATAAACGTGCATGCAGGGCGGCTTCGAGTTCGCTGCTGCTGAATGTGGCGAGGAAGTTGCAATGACGTGCAAGGCAGCGTAACACGGCTTTTTCAGTGTCGTCTGAACGGTGGGTAACGTGGAGGATGAGCGGGGTGTGGCGGGCGAAATGGCGGATGGCGCTGAACAGGTTGCGTTGGTTTTCGGCTGGGTTATGCTCGATGACGGCAACTTTAGTGTGGCGGTTGTGGCCGAAACGATTGAGCCAGTCGGCGGAAGTGGTGGGGCTGAGCGGATAGTTGAGACTGATGTGGCGCGAAATGCCCTGTCCCATTTTTTGCAGCATGAGGTTGATTTCGCTGCTGACGGAGGCGTGTCCGGTCAGAAGGGCGGTGTAGCCTGCCGGATGGTCGGGTTGGGAACTGATGTTGAGGCTTTGCGATGGAAGCTGTACGCCGGCGGGGCTGCACACGCTGATGTTGAGCTCGTCGCAGTGGTGTTTTTTGATGGCGGCTTCGGCGGTGTGCCATTCGTCGTCGGACAGGCTTTCCCAGTCTTGGATGAGGATGATGTGGCCGAACTGTTTTTTGCGGCAGGATTTGAACAGGGCGTCGTAGCTGTCAGGCGGCGTTACGGCGATGACGAGGTCGGCGCTGCCGGGGATTTTGTTGAGATTGGTGTAGGAGGTGAGTCCGGCAACCGTGCGGTGGCGAAGGTTGACGGGTGTGATTTGACCTTGAAACGGTGCGCTCAGGAGGTTGCTCAGGATGCGTTCGCCCAAGCTGTATGGGCGTTCGCTCGCGCCCACGAGGATGATGTGGTTGGGCATGAAGAAGTAGCCGGACATGGATTGGGCGGACATGGTGCCTCCTTTTCGGTGTGTGGACGCTGCGTTTCAGACGACCTTTCGGACGGTTTGGGTTGGAAGGGGTGTGTGATGAGTGAACGGGATTGGGCGTTCGTGGTTGGTTTTGTTATCAATGGATAGTCTGTTTCGCTGCTCTCGGCATAGCGGAACATACGGACTTTAAATGATTTAATTATTCACTTGCATTATATATGACAAATGGCATAAAAGGTCGTCTGAAAGGCGGGAACGTAAGGGTTTGTTCTTTTCAGACGACCTTTTATAGGCTTGGGGTGTGGCAATTTGTTTACAAACCCCGATGGGCAACATTCATGGTCAAGTGGTTTTAGGATGCGGCTTTTCCGCTTTGCCGTTCACTTTCTTTTTGGGCAGGATAAAGTGCATTTTCAAACCATTCGGCTTGATGTTTTCAGCCATGATTTTGCCGTTGTGCTGCTCCATGATGTGCTGGGTTAGGGCAAGGCCTAAGCCTGTGCCTGGTTTGCTGGCACTGGAATCGGCACGGTAAAAGGCAGTGAAAATGTGCGGCAGTTGCATTTCGTCCACGCCGGGGCCGTTGTCGGTAACGTCCACAATCCAATGCTTGCTGTCTTGTCCGATGTTGACGCGGATGGTGCTGCCTTCGGGACTGTAATTGATGGCGTTGCGGATAACGTTGTCAAACGCGCGGTACAAATAGCCTTCGTTGGCGCAGACCGTGGCATTTTCGGGGATTCTGGGTTCGACCGAAAGGGTAACGGTTTGTTTGTTCTGCTGGGCGATGCTTTGGTTGTCTTCCACGATGTTTTTAAGGAAGGGGACGAGCTTCAGGCTTTCTTTTTCCAGCGGGATGTTGGACGTTTCCAAACGGGAAAGCGTCAGCAATTCGCCAACCAAGGTATCCATGCGGGTCAATTCGCCTTCCAGCCTTTTCAGATATTGTTCCTGCTTTTGCGGCTGCGCCTGAATCAGTCCGACGATTGCCTGCATGCGCGCCAAAGGCGAGCGCATTTCGTGGGAGACGTGGTGCAGCAGGTGGCGTTCTTTGGCAACGAGTTTTTCCAGTTTTTCCGCCATTTTGTCGAACTGGATGGCAAGGTGGGACAATTCGTCGTCGCGGTCGTCCACTTGCTGCGAAATACGGGTTTCAAGTTCGCCGTTTGCCACCCTGTCCATACCGCTGCCCAAGATTTTGATGGGCTTGGTAATGTTGCTGGCGAGGATATACGCCATCAGCAGACCGACGACGATGATGAAGGAGAGGATGATGAATTCGTGCCAAATCGGGGCGAGCGGCAGACCAGGGATAAAGAGCGGGCTGGGCAGGCGTTGCGCCTGATGGCTGTCCCAGCCTTTGATAAAGAAGAGGTATTCTTCGCCGAAACGGTCGTATTCGATGTGCGCCAAATCGGAATTGGGATTATTGATGGCAAACACGCGGGCGCGTTCGATGGTGTGGTTGTCGATGTTGCGGTCGAGGATGTCTTTTTTCTCGTCGCCCAAAATGACGTAAACGGAATTGGAAACGGGGCTGTCTTCCCATTCCGCCAAAATTTCGCGCGCACCGCTGTCCCCGCGCGCCCTAAAGGCGGAGAGGATGCTGTTCATCAAAGTGGTTTCGATGGTGCGGCGTTGGTTGAATTGGTTTTCGGCGAGGGTATTTTGCACCAGCCAAAAAGAAAAACTCGCCACAAAGATTGCGCAGACGATGACTGCGCAAAATGTGGCGAAGATGCGTTGAAACAGTTTCATTGATCTGTTTTATCTTTAGTTTTTAACAAACAGGTAGCCCAAGCCCCGTACGGTCTGAATCAGCGAGGCATCGCCCAGTTTGTGGCGGATGCTGGAGATGTGGACGTCGATGCTGCGGTCGAATTTTGCCAGTTTGCGGTCAAGCGCTTCGATGGACAAAGTTTCTTTGCTGACAACTTGTCCGGCATGGCGCATCAGGACTTCAAGCAGGTTGAACTCGGTGCTGGTCAGCTCAAGCGGAGTGTCTTTGATGGTCGCCTGACGTTTGGCGGGGTAGAGGACGACGTCGCTGACGGAAATGCTGTTTGGCGCGTTGTTCGGCTCGCCGCTTTGTTGCGCACGGCGCAGGATGGCGTTGATGCGTGCCAACAGTTCGCGCGGGGTGCAAGGTTTCGGAACATAGTCGTCCGCACCCATTTCCAATCCGATGATGCGGTCGATATCGTCGCCTTTGGCGGTCAGCATGATGATGGGAACGGTGCTTTGCGAGCGGACGTTTTTCAATACGTCCAAGCCGTTCATTTTCGGCATCATGGAGTCTAATACCACGACATCGTACTGGCCGGTCAGGATTTCGTGTACACCGGCTTCGCCGTCCGGAACGCTGTGGACGTTCAATCCTTCGGCGGTAAGGTATTCGGTGAGCAATTCGGTCAGCAAAGCGTCGTCATCTACGAGTAATACGCGACTCATGGGATTTCCTTTTCGTGATTGTATGCGCTACGCAAACCCGAAATAAACGGGTGCGGCGGATAGTGATGACTAATCTTAACACGCATTTTGAGTTTTTTGATAGCTTGTTTTCCTATGCTTTTGCGCTTTTTTGCATTGCAGGGACGCTGTCTTTACATTTCCAGACGACCCCTGTACCAAATCCCCAAAATGTACCTCGGATTCACGCTAAACATACGGTAAAACAGTTTAGGTAAGAATGGGGCGGGGTGTATCCAAACAGGTCGTCTGAAAGTCTGATTGCGCTTTCAGACGACCTGTTTGATGTTAGAATGATTGCTTGTATTTATGAATGAATCACAAGGGGCTTGTCGATATGTCCTTATCCATTGACGAACAGCTTTTGCCGCACCGCAATGCCATCGATGAAATCGATGCCGAGATTTTGCGCCTGTTGAACGAGCGCGCAGGTCATGCGCACGCCATCGGCGAATTGAAAGGAACGGGCGCGGTGTACCGTCCCGAGCGCGAAGTAGCCGTATTAAGGCGGATTCAAAGTTTGAACCAAGGCCCGCTGCCTGACGAGTCCATCGCAAGACTGTTTCGCGAAGTAATGAGCGAATGCTTGGCGTTGGAGCGTCCACTGACGATTGCCTACCTCGGTCCGCAGGGAACGTTTACCCAGCAGGCAGCCATCAAGCATTTCGGCCATGCCGCCCATACCGCCGCATTTCAAACCATAGACCAATGTTTCCGCCAAGTCGAAACGCGGCAGGCGGATTATTTGGTCGCACCGGTTGAAAACTCGACCGAAGGCTCTGTCGGACGCACTTTGGACTTGCTGGCGGTAACCGCATTGAAAGCCTGCGGCGAAGTCATTGTTCGCATCCATCACAACCTTTTGCGTAAAGGCACGCACGAATTGGGCGGCATCACAAAAGTCTTCGCCCACGCCCAAGCGCTGGCGCAATGCAACGACTGGCTCGGACGCAACCTGCCCAACGCCGAACGCATCGCCGTTTCCAGCAACGGAGAGGCGGCAAGGCTGGTGGCAGAATCAGACGACCCCAGTATCGCCGCCATCGCGGGGCGTACCGCAGCGGATATTTATCATTTGAACTATGTCGCCGAATGTATCGAAGACGAACCGAACAACACCACGCGTTTCTTGGTTATGGGGCATCAAGATACCGGCAGCAGCGGCAAAGACAAAACCTCGCTGGCAGTCTCCGCGCCCAACCGCGCCGGCGCCGTCGCCGCGCTGTTGCAGCCGTTTACCGAATCGGGCATTTCAATGACCAAGTTCGAAAGCCGCCCGAGCAAATCCGCGCTGTGGGAATACCTGTTCTTCATCGACATCGAAGGACATCAAAACGACGAAAAAGTCCAAAACGCCCTGAGGCTTTTGAGCGAACGCGCATCGTTTGTCAAAGTCATCGGGTCTTATCCGGCAGCCGTTTTGTGATGTAGTGTGAATGAGGAAGGTCGTCTGAAAACGGAGATACGGGTTTTCAGACGACCTTTTTTACGCCTCTAACTTGTAGCATCTTCAGTCAGTCCATTGAGCAGCCCATTTTTTCAATAAACGGTAGCGTTTTTCAAATGTCCGACGCAAGGTCGGCAATCCGATTAGCCGGTCAATCGTTTTCCCCAACCCGATAGTAAATTCCACCGTATCCGTCACACAGGTACGCCCTCCAGAAAAATTGAATTCATGCGTATGGCGGAAGGAGCGGTAAATCCCTTTCAACATCAGGTCGGTAAACGATTGGTTCGGCTCAAGCGAAATGATTTCGGCACGATGCCGCAACCAAATCCCGCAAACTCTGTATCTGAAATCCAAAATATCTCCACGCTCCCAGTATTCCTTTTCCGATAACCATTGCACGTCAAACGGAAATTGACAGGCAAATCCGTGTCGGGAAGTGCAGTAGCGGAATATCGGTTCGAGCGGCGCATCCAGCCAGACGCTGTGGGTATAAGTCAGCATGATATTGACCGTTGTGGGTAAAGATGGGGATATTGATAAGAG
Source organism: Neisseria sp. Marseille-Q2251 (assembly GCF_940793045.1). Taxonomy (NCBI): domain Bacteria; kingdom Pseudomonadati; phylum Pseudomonadota; class Betaproteobacteria; order Neisseriales; family Neisseriaceae; genus Neisseria; species Neisseria sp. Marseille-Q2251. The sequence continues at coordinate 11,593 of NZ_CALNWV010000011.1, read as the reverse complement.
TGGTGCAGTTGGTATCAGTTCATAATGGCATTGAACAGATGGGTTGGTAGTGATAATGGAATAAAGGTCGTCTGAAAATTTTCAGACGACCTTTATCAAGAATGAAGCAAAGAATTTAATGAATTGTTTTTTTAATTCTGTAAAAGACGTATATGTTTCTCTAATATCTTTAATTTTTCATATAAAATATTATTGCTTGTGTAGGAAGAACTGTTAGGATTAAACTGCGCTCGATGAGAATCAAATCCATTTTCATGCTGAATATCACTTTCTAGACGTTTTTTTTCCTCGTTTATTGCTTTAATAAAATTATCTTTTGATATGTTAAAGGATGTTATTTCATTAGATAGGTTACTTTTGCCTAAAGATTCTCTAATGCAATTGGTAGTCTTTGTTAATATTAAATAAAAATATATAAAATCATAGTTGTCGTAATAATTGTTTATTGTAGGTATGGTTAAATGTAGATGTTCTAAAAATTGGTATCTGTTTAGCAGCCCTTGGAAGTTATAAAACGTTTTAAGATTATGTTCTTTAGAGTCTTTATCTAAACTGAGGCAGTTTAAAATAAGCAATTTCAAAATATCATTGGGAATAAAAGAGCGAAGAATGTTGCTATATATTTTCTCTTGTGGATTAATATAATGATTACTAAGTTTTTCCCTTGATTGTTGATTATCGTGAGAAAAATCATTTATAGTGATCTTATTATCTGTTTTTCCTTCTATATCTTTGGATAAACTTAACGATATAAATTTAAGTATTTGAAATAATATGATAAAATATTGTTTTGGTAAGGGGTTTTGGCGAATATTATCTTTTACATAACAATCAATATTAAATTTCTCATCAATGGTAATATTTGTTAGATCAGATATTTTTGCTTCAATAAGGTTTTCAATAATCTTATTATGCTGCTCCAGCAAAGAAAAAAATGTCGATTCAAATTGTTGAAGATTAAAAATCTCTGATTGGCGGCTTTGTTGTTCTACCTGTTTGCGTTGCTGTTCCGCCGCCTGTTTTAATTCTTCGCGCGTTGCTTGCATTTCCTGCGCTTGTTGATGAATGGTGTAGAGCAGGCCGATAAGGGCTAGAAAGCTGATGATGGGGTTCAGCGTGCCGCCCAGATAGTCGCCGAATGTCCCCCATGTAGCGGAATCGTTGGTTACGGATAAGTTTTTGAAATAGGCGATATACAATCCCAAAATGATAAGAAATGCAGCGACGGCGGCTCCGCCTAATATCCATAATAAGCGATTGGGTTTATTCCCTTTGTCCATGATTTTTCCTTGTGTTATTTCTATCTGGCTTCAGTTAATTTCTGATGAATTTGGAAACAACAATGCCGTAGTAAAGATGAAGGTGGGTCATTATAAGACAAAAGGTCGTCTGAAAATTTTCAGACGACCTTTATGATGAATCGCGGCGACAGGTTCAAATTATTCTTGGCTGATGGGGTCAAAGCCCGGGCAGTCTTCATTGTTTTTTGAATTGCTTGCCCAGAAGATGCCGTCGCTGTTGAGGTAAACGGAGCAGGTCTCGGTGGACTTGTATTCGTCTGTGGGTTTGGCTTCGAGGATGTATCTTGAGGAGGCGGAGTTTACGATTTTTTTATCGTTGTCGTCCGGGCCTTCGAAGTTGAAGATGGAGATATTGAAATATTGGTTTTGAACCAAGGGGGGCAACGCGGGATTGCCTGCTTCGGCTTTTACGGTCGCATGCTGGGCGTAGTAACGCTCGAGGTTTTGGGCGTTGATCAGCAGCTCGGAACGGACGCTTTCCAAGCGTGTTTTGCGGACGTAGCGTTGGTAAGAGGGATAGCCGATCGTCGCTAAAATCGCGATGATCAGGACGACAACGAGTAGCTCGGGGAGAGTAAAACCTTGTGATTTGTTTTTCATAGTAAGTGTCATTGTGTTGTTATATTTATCATGCCGGGTCGTCTGAAAGGTTCAGGGAAGCGGCTGTTGTGGTATTCGATACATGTTGAATTATAGTTCTTTTCTCTTGTTTTGAATGTTTGGATAAATATTGAGATTGGGAAAATATGTAAATACGTTGAAATATTCTGGAAAAGGGTTTTGATTATCTTTATGTAAAACAATAAGTTAAATTTTAGTTTGCTTGGTTATTGTCTTGGCTGGAGTGGATGTTTACAGTAAAATTTGTCCGTTTTCAGTGTTTTCGGTGGATAAGTGTTGGGATTATGCGACATGAATCGGGTGCCGGATTGAACAGATGAAATGGATGAATCAGAAAGTCAGTTATGGCAAAAATTATTAATAAATGGACGGTCGGAATAACGGTTGCGGCGGTGCTCGGGTTTGCCGCGTGGTCTTATTTCCAGCCCGAACCTCAAACCTCTTACATCACGGAAACGGTCAAACGCGGCGACATCAGCCAGACGGTATCCGCTACGGGCGAGATTTCGCCGTCGAACTTGGTGTCGGTGGGCGCGCAGGCTTCGGGGCAGATTAAGAAGTTGTACGTCAAGCTCGGACAGCAGGTTAAAAAGGGCGATTTGATTGCGGAAATCAATTCGACTACTCAGGTGAACACGCTGAATACGGAAAAATCCAAGCTGGAAACGTATCAGGCTAAGTTGGTTTCTGCCGAAATCGCGATGAACAGCGCGGAGAAGAAATATAAGCGCGAGGCGGCTTTGTGGAAGGAAAACGCGACTTCCAAAGAGGATTTGGAAAGTGCGCAGGACGCGTTGGCAGCGGCTAAGGCGAATGTTGCCGAGCTGAAGGCTTCCATCAAGCAAACCAAAATTTCCATCAATACTGCCGAGTCGGAATTGGGCTATACCCGCATCGTTGCGACGATGGACGGTACGGTGGTGGCGATTCCGGTGGAAGAAGGGCAGACCGTGAACGCGGTGCAGTCCACGCCGACGATTATCCAGTTGGCGAATCTGGATACGATGTTGAACAAAATGCAGATTGCCGAAGGCGATATTACGAAGGTGAAAGCGGGGCAGGATATTTCGTTTACGATTTTGTCCGAACCGGATACGCCGATTAAGGCGAAGCTCGACAGCGTCGATCCGGGCTTGACCACGATGTCGCTGGGCAGCTACACCACCAGCACGGACACGACTTCCAATGCGATTTACTACTACGCCCGCGCTTTGGTGCCTAATCCCGACGGCAAACTTTCTATCGGTATGACGACGCAGAATACGATTGAAATCAACGGCGTGAAAAACGTTTTGCTCGTGCCGACGCTGACGATTAAAAAACACGACGGCAAATCGTTTGTCAGCGTTTTGGGCGCGGACGGTAAAGCTTCGGAACGCGAGATTACGGTCGGTCTGAAAGACAGCATGAATACCGAAGTGAAAAGCGGTTTGAAAGAAGGCGACAAGGTAGTGATGTCGGAAATGAGCGCGGCGGAGCAGGCTGAAGCGGCGCAACGCGCCATGCAGGGCGGTCCGCCGAGATAAATAGGCAATAGGTCGTCTGAAAGTTTTGTTTCTTGGCAAAATCCCGCTTTCAGACGACCTTTTCACTCCATACATCATTATCGGTCGGAAACACTTATGAGCTTAATCGAATGTAAAAACATCAACCGCTACTTCGGCAGCGGCGCGAACCGCGTTCATGTTTTGAAAGATGTCAGCCTGTCGATAGAGAAGGGCGATTTCGTCGCCATCATCGGGCAGTCCGGTTCGGGCAAATCCACGCTGATGAACATCCTCGGCTGTTTGGATAGCGCGACTTCGGGTTCGTATCAAATCGACGGCATCGAAACCGCCAAAATGGAGCCGGACGAATTGGCGGCATTGCGGCGCGAACGCTTCGGCTTTATTTTCCAACGCTACAACTTGTTGGGCTCGCTGACGGCGCGGGACAACGTTGCCCTGCCTGCCGTGTATATGGGCATGGGCGGCAAAGAGCGTTCCACGCGTGCGGAAAAACTGTTGCAGGATTTGGGTTTGGAAGGCAAAGAGGGCAATAAACCCAGCGAGCTTTCCGGCGGTCAGCAGCAGCGCGTCTCCATCGCCCGCGCCCTGATGAACGGAGGCGAAATCATCTTCGCCGACGAACCGACCGGCGCGCTCGATACAGCCAGCGGCAAAAATGTGATTGAAATCATCCAAAAGCTGCATAAAGAAGGACATACCGTGATTATGGTGACACACGATCCCGGTATCGCCGCCATCGCCAACCGCATCATCGAAATCCGCGACGGCGAAATCATCTCCGACAGTTCAAAAAATCCCGAAATCCCAGAAAGCAAAATAGAACGCATCAAAGAAAAATCTTCGTGGCTGTTTTATTACGACCAATTTATCGAAGCCTTCAAAATGTCGGTGCAGGCGATTATGGCGCACAAAATGCGTTCGCTCCTGACCATGCTCGGCATCATCATCGGCATCGCCTCGGTCGTGTCCGTCGTCGCTTTGGGCAACGGCTCTGAGAAAAAAATTCTCGCAGACATCAGCGCGATGGGGACGAACACCATCAGCATCTTCCCCGGACGCGGCTTCGGCGACAGGCGCAGCGGCAGGATTAAAACCCTGACCATTGACGACGCCAAAGTCATCGCCAAACAAAGCTACGTCGCTTCCGCCACGCCGCAAACGACCTCCGGCGGCACGCTGACCTACCGCAACACCGACCTGACCGCCTCGCTGTATGGCGTGGGCGAACAATATTTCGACGTGCGCGGGCTGAAGCTGGAATCAGGCCGTTTGTTTGACGAGAGCGATGTGAAAGAAGACGCGCAAGTCGTCGTGATCGACCAAAACACCAAAGAAAAACTCTTCGGCGCGGACGTCAATCCGTTGGGTAAAACCGTTCTCTTCAACAAACGCCCGCTGACCGTCATCGGCGTGATGCAAAAAGAAGAAAACTCCTTCGGTAACGCCGACGTATTGATGCTCTGGTCGCCCTATACGACCGTGATGCACCAAATTACCGGCGAGAGCCACACCAACTCGATTACCGTCAAAATCAAAGACGACGCCAACACCCAAGTCGCCGAAAAAGGACTGACCGAGCTGCTGAAAACGCGGCACGGCACGGAAGACTTTTTCATGAACAACAGCGACAGCATCAAGCAAATGGTTGAAAGCACCACCGGCACGATGAAGCTGCTGATTTCCTCCATCGCCTTGATTTCGTTGGTGGTCGGAGGTATCGGCGTGATGAACATCATGCTGGTGTCCGTAACCGAGCGCACCAAAGAAATCGGCGTGCGCATGGCGATCGGCGCGCGGCGCAACAACATTCTGCAACAATTCCTGATTGAAGCGGTCTTAATCTGTATCATCGGCGGCTTGGTCGGAGTAGGGCTGTCCACGCTCATCAGCCTTGTGTTCAACCATTTCGTCACCGAATTTCCGATGGAAATTTCCATCGGCTCCGTCATCGGCGCGGTTGTCTGCTCGACGGCTATCGGCGTGGCGTTCGGTTTTATGCCCGCCAACAAAGCCTCCAAACTCAACCCGATTGACGCCTTGTCTAAGGATTAAAGTTTCAGACGACCTCCAAACCCAAAAGGTCGTCTGAAAACCCCGTTTGGCTATTGTCATCACAATGAATATATAGTGGATTAACTTTAAATCAGGACAAGGCGACGAAGCCGCAGACAGTACAGATAGTACGGAACCGATTCACTTGGTGCTTCAGCACCTTAGAGAATCGTTCTCTTTGAGCTAGGGCGAGGCAACACCGTACCGGTTTAAAGTTAATCCACTATACACACACCGAGGAAAACCGAATGATTACCCTGCATGTATTGGCACAGTCCCGCGCCCTGCGCATCGTCTGGCTGCTCGAACTCATCGGCGCGCCGTATCAAATTAAAACCTACGCGCGCCATCCCGAAACCCTGCTCGCGCCCGACGAACTCAAAGCCGTACACCCGCTGGGCAAGTCCCCCGTTATCGACGACGACGGATTCGTACTCAACGAAAGCGGCGCGATTACCGACTACCTGATTCAAACTTACGGCGGCGGACGCTTCATGCCCGAACGCAGCAGCCAAGATTACTGGCATTACCAACGCTGGCTGCACTATGCCGAAGGTTCGCTGATGCCCTTGCTTTTGCTCGGGCTGGTGTTCCGCAAAATAGAAAACGCCCCCATGCCGTTTTTCATCAAACCCGTCGCACGCAAAATCAGCGGCAACGTCAAAAACAGCTTTATCGAGCCGCAAGCCGCCCTGCATCTAGCCTATGTCGAAAATGAATTAAACGGCAAAGACTGGCTGGTCAACAACCGGCTCAGCGGCGCGGACATCATGATGAGTTACCCGCTGCAAGCCGCCGCCGACCGCTTCGGATTGGCGGACTATCCCAACATCCGCGCCTATTTGCAGCGCATCGAAAACGACCCCGCCTATCAAACGGCGGTACAGAAAGCAGGCGGCCCGCTGTTGCGTTTGGATAAATAAAGGTCGTCTGAAAAAGCAAAAGTCGGGTCCGGCAGTCCGACGAGATACCGAACACACAGTTCACACAATACATTGCGAAAACAGCCCGAAGGTCGTCCGAATCCACAACATATAATGGATTAACTAAATCAGGACAAGGCGACGAAGCCATAGACAGTACAGATAGTACGGAACCGATTCACTTGGTGCTTCAGCACCTTAGAGAATTGTTCTCTTTGAGCTAAGGCGAGGCAACGCCGTACTGGTTTAAAGTTAATCCACTATATTTCAGACGACCCCTCCCGAAACAGGCATCTCAAGCCTTCAATGCAAGGAAACCTATGGACGTTTACGCAACATACACAGCCTACCCGCAAAGCGGCATCGAACAAATCAAAGCCTCCGCCGGCACGCCTGCCGCCGTATCCGAATGCAGCGCAGGCAAACTCTGGGACGCGCTGCATTTCGTCCTAACCGGCAAAGGCTCGGACGATGCCGACGCGGCAAACCCGTTGAGCAAAGCCATAATTGGTAACATCCTGCGGCAGGACGAAGAAGCGGGCGAACACATCGGCTGGATTGGCGATACCGAAACCGCCGAAATAGCCCAAGTCCTGAAGCAAACCGACTTCGCCGCGCTGCTCGACGGCAAAACCGCAGCAGATTTTCAAAACAACCAAATCTACCCCGATATTTGGGGCGACGAAAAAGCCTTCGCCGAAACCCGCGCAGAATTGGCGCAGCGGTTTAAAGAACTCGTCGCGTTCTACCAAGCCGCCGCCGAACAGCATTGCGGCGTCGTGGTCAAGATTTCATGATTTCAGACGACCTTTTTGAATGGGAAGGGGTCGTCTGAAAAACGGATTCAACGGCGAAAGTCACATGAATAATGGATTTAATTGAATTTTATTGAAATGAGTAATACGAATTACGTTTGTTTTTCCTGCCGCACCGCCGTGCGCCGTCCGAAACGTTATTTCCGCCCCCAAGACAGCAGTTCGCCCCGTTGTTCGCAGTGTTCCAAACCATGTGTGGAGCTGTCGGATAGAATTCCGCTTCCGTCGAAACATAAAACCAAAGAATGGCAGAAATTGCAGCAGGATTTGTGGCGACAACAGTTACAAATATTGGAGATGCAGCAACGCTCCAGAGTCAGATATAAGCATGAACTCGAACACGAAGCCGATCGGTTGGAGCGTAAACTGCAAGAGCCGATGCATCCGCAAACTGCCAAGCAGTTAAAACGTCTTCTGAAAAATTGTTTGAAGAACTTAGAACAAGTCAAATGACCGAGCAAGAACTGGTGTGCCGTTTTCATCAGGCTTTAACCGATATTTCCTCCCTTGCGGAAGCCATTGGCGAACTGCATTGGAAAAGGACTTTTTTCGACAAGGCGGCGCGAACGCTCGAAAACGAATCCATGCCTTTTGAAGAACGGTTGCGGCTTGCCTGCGAACAAAGCCACGTTTTCGGCGGCATGGGTTCTTGGAATGATTCCCCGCCGTTCTCCGCCCACGAACACGGCTTGTCTGATGAATTTGAAAAGACCACTTCGGCTTTGTATGAAATACGTTCGACGGCAATGGCGCATTTAAGGCGGAAGAGCGTGAAGTAGCGTGGGCTTCGCCCGCGAAAACCAGTTCATACATCCGGTTGCAGGTTTTCAGACGACCTCCAAACCAAAGGCTAAAACATGAGTCCCGACAAAGTACGACGAAGCAAGCTGAATACATTGACCGACCTGCCCAATGTCGGCAAAGCCGTGGCGGAGGATTTGGCTTTGCTCGGCATCACGCAGCCGCAGGATTTGGCGGGGCAGGACGCTTACGAAATGTACGACCGCCTGTGCAGTCTGACCGCAACCCGACACGATCCCTGCATGATCGATATTTTTCTGTCGCTGGTTGATTTTATGCAGGGGAACGAACCGAAGCCGTGGTGGCATTTTACGGAACAGCGAAAAGCGTTTTTAGCCGATAAATAAACGCAGCCGATGAGATTGTTCAGACGACCTCCCAAACATTTAGGTCGTCTGAAACCTTAAACCGAAAGACACAACATGCAGACAAAACCTTTTTTTCAGACGGCATTATCCCTGTCGCTCGCCCTTGCCTTAAGCGCGTGCGCCGTCCACAGCGCCGACCAAAACCTCACGCTTGAATCGACGGGACAGGTGATGAGCGCGGCGGAGGCCGCCGAACGCTACGACGTGAACGGCAACTGGTGGGAAATCTACCAAAGCCCGCAGCTCAACGCCCTGATGGCGCAGGCTTTGGAAAACAATATCGATTTGAAACAGGCTGCCATCAGCGTCAATAAAGCCCTGTATCAGGCAAATATTTTGGGCGCGGATTTGGTGCCGTCGTTCAGCGGTTCTGTGGGCGCGTCCACATCCAAAAATCTGAAAACCGGCAGCCACGGCAACACCTTCAGCAGCCAGCTCGGCTTGAGCTATGAATTGGATTTGTGGCGCAAACTCAGTGCCACCGCCAACGCGCAAGTGTGGGAATACCAAGCCACGCGGCAGGATATGGCGAACACGCGCCTGACTTTGATCAACAATGTCGCCGACGCCTATTTCAACATCGCCTATCTCAACGAAGCCATTGAATTGGCGCAAAAATCACTCAAGCAATATCAGGAAATCAACCGCATTGCCGAAGCCAAGTTCCGCTACGGCAGAGCCGATTCCAGCCAGCCGACGCAGGCGAAACAATCGCTGTTGAGTGCGCAAAACAACCTGATTTCCCTGAAAAGCAGCCTCGACACGCAAAAACAGGTTTTACGCAACCTGCTCAACCTCAAGCCGAACGAAGCCATCGCCGCCGACCCCGCGCAATACCGACTGCCGTCCGTCAAAGGCGTGAACCTCGACGTACCGATTACCGTGTTGGTGAACCGCCCCGACCTGCGCGCCGCCGAATACCGCCTGCAATCCTCGCTCCAATCCGTCGAAGCGCAAAAACGCAGTTGGTATCCCTCGATTACATTGGGCGCGAGCTTGAGCACGTCGTCTGAAAAAGCCAAAAGCGCGTTCAATATCCCGCTCTTGGGCGGCTCCGCCACCATCAACCTGCCGTTCCTCAACTGGCAGACCATGAAGTGGAAAGACAAAACCGCCCAAGCCAATTTCGACAGCGCCAAACTCGATTTTGAAAAAGCCCTGACCACTGCGCTGAACGAAGTCAACACCAACTACCTCGCCTACCAAAACGCCCAAGCCGCGCTCAACAACCAAGAGCAGCGTTATGCCTTGGACAAGAAAAACAGCCGCTACTACCAAGTGCGCTACCAACACGGCAAAAACGAGCTGAAATACTGGCTGGAAGCGTTGAGTACAGAATACGGCTCCGCCCAAAACGTATTGAACCAGCGGTACGAAACGTTGAAATACGAAAATATGGTGTATAAAGCGATGGCGGGTCGTTATACGCCGAAGTAGGGCGGTCGGCTCAAGAGATCGTCTGAAAACTGAAAAAAAAAACGGTTTTCAGACGACCTTTTTGGCGGCTTGTCGGAAACAAACCGCCGATTTTTTCGTTTGTGCAGTAAAGACGTCGGTAATGTCCCGCTGCGGTTTAAATTTGCTGTAAAAATCGAAACGCCTCGGAAAAGCAAAAAATTTGAGTTTGGATATCGTTTTTTAGAAATTTGAATTTTATTGAAAATAGCTTGATAAACAAAAGGATATCTGCTTTTTGTGGAATTGTTGGATGCAATCGCGTATAATTTTGCGATTGTTTTATTCTGCAATTTCAGGCAGTGGATTGTCTGGGATGCTTATAGGAGCCCAATACCATGATGATATTATATTCAGGCATTACATGCCCGTTCAGCCAACGCTGTCGCTTCGTCCTGTACGAAAAAGGCATGGATTTTGAAATCAAAGACGTTGATATTTTCAATAAGCCCGAAGATCTTGCCGTAATGAATCCGTATAACCAAGTCCCCGTTTTGGTTGAACGTGATTTGATCCTCTATGAATCCAATATCATCAATGAATACATAGACGAACGCTTCCCCCATCCGCAACTGATGCCCGGCGACCCCGTCATGCGCGGCCGTGGACGATTGGTTTTGTTCCGCATGGAGAAAGAGCTGTTCAGCTTGGTGCATGTATTGGAAAACCCGAATTCCACCAATAAAGAAATGGCGAAAGCGCGCGAAGCCATCGGCAACGGTCTGACCATGCTTGCGCCTGCGTTCACCAAAAACAAATACATTCTCGGCGATGATTTCTCAATGATTGACGTGGCGCTGTCTCCGTTGTTGTGGCGCCTCGACCATTACGACATCAAACTCGGCAAATCTGCCGCGCCATTGCTGAAATACGCCGAACGTATCTTCCAACGCGAAGCCTTCATTGAGGCAATGACTCCCGCTGAGAAGGCCATGCGCCGTTAAAGGCCGAAAGGATTGATCATGACGACATCTACCAAGCCTTATCTGATTCGCGCTTTGTACGAATGGTGTACGGACAACAATCAAACGCCGCATATTGTCGCATGGGTAAACGAACATACCCGCGTCCCCATGCAGTATGTTCGCGAAAACGAGATTGTCCTCAATATCGGACCGACTGCCAGCCATAATCTGAACATCGACAACGATTGGATCAGCTTTTCAGCCCGCTTTGGCGGCGTGGCGCACGATATTTGGATTCCGGTCGGACACGTTGTCAGCCTGTTTGCCCGAGAAAGCGGCGAAGGCATGGGATTTGAAGTCGAACCCTATGAGCCTTCCGATAAAGAACAACTGGAACAGGAAACTGAAAGCAAACAAGAAACCGATGCGCCGGCAAAATCCGGCAAGGTGCTGAAGTTTGTGAAATAGGTTGGAAATGTAAAAGGTCGTCTGAAACTTGTGGTTTCAGACGACCTTTTTGAATGAGGCGAATCAAAGCTATTGCCAATCCTGATCCGCTTGTCTCATCGTTCAAGCATTTCTCGGGTAACTAAGGGAATAAAATCCAAATTGCTGTCCACAGAGGCGGATAGCTTTTCGGGCAGACTGGGAGCTGCATCGTGGTGAAAACAGGCAAGATTGAGATGTAGGAAAACGTTGCGTTGTTTACACCACAGATTGAGAAAAATAAGCCTGCAAGACCTCAAACGGCGTATCGCCGTTCAAACTGCGGTGCGGCTTCACAGTGTTATAGAAATTAACAAAGCGGCACAACTCCTTTCGCCGGTGTTCCGGACTGTCAAAC
>NZ_CALNWV010000010.1:0-76750 GCF_940793045.1 Neisseria sp. Marseille-Q2251 | reverse complement strand
TCCCTGCCGATTGGAACACAAGGAACGTCATCCGTACCTGGGCAAACAACAAACTCAGGATGGAAGACCAAAAAGGTCAGGAACACATCAAACTCGCCACCGACTACCAGAAGTCCCAACTCAACCTTGGCCACATTGTCGACTCAAGTCGCAACAAACGCGGAGAGAACGGTGAAGGCTTCGAACTCAGAACCGACGGCTGGGGCGCCGTACGGGCGGGTAAAGGCATATTGATCAGCGCAGATGCTCAGGGTAAAGCAGATGGAAATGTCTTGGATATGGAGGCTGCAATCAAGCAGTTGAAAGAAGCCCTAGACATGGCGCAAGGATTGGCAAAAGCAGCCAAACGAGCGGAGATTCCCTTGGGAGATCAAGAATCGTCTGGTTCCAGTAAAAATCTGATGGAGCAAGGAGAAAATTATGGTAATGGAGTCCCAGTAGACCTGGATGCTGATGGTTTGAAAAGTGCAGGTTTAATTGCCAGTGCTCCTGCTGGAATCGTATTGAGTACCCCAAAGGATGTGCAAGCCAGTGCCACTGAAAACATTATGCATACAGCAGGTAATAACATTCATAACAGTGCATTTAAAAAATTTACTGTTGCTGCCGGCGAGGTAATTCGAATGTTCGCGCAGACGCTGGGTATCAAAATGGTTGCATCCAAAGGAGATGTAGTGTTGCAGGCGCAGCAGGATAATATCACTGCTGCTGCGGCTAAAGATGTCCGAATCGAAAGTGTCAATGGCGAAGTAATTATTTCTGCATCTAAAAAGCTTACTTTAGTTTGTGATGGTTCATACATCACAATCGGAGGAGGGCAGGTTGAAATTGGAACACCTGGGCAGATTATCAACAAATCATCCGCTTGGCAGAAAGTCGGTCCTGCCAGCCAATCCGTCCAAAGTTCTATGCCCAAAGCGGCCAAAGGGCAGCTTGAGTTGCTTCATTATTATGCAACGCCAAAGAAAGATGGGGTAGCTGGAGGCAAATTCACAGTTATCGACAGCTCTGGACAAGTGCGCAAAGGTATTTTAGATAGTAATGGTTATGCAGTTGTGAGCGGGCTGGCTGAAGGTGCAGCAAAGGTGGTCTTTGGTAAAGATCCGAGAAATGGCCATGATGAAAAAGATATCATCGAAGAAGCTTTTAGGGTTTTGCCAATTGGTAAGCAAATCACATCAGATAAAAATCAAATTGCACAATTTGAATTTGCAAAAAAAGAAGTGAATTCACTTTTGGCAGATGTTAAAAATTTGGCTTCACAAGTACAAGCATTGAAGCAAGTTTCTGACAACGTAAAAAATCTATCGTATAAAGATTTAGCCAAAAGCTTATCCATCAAGCAACAGCCTGTTTCAGCTGAAAAGGTTATATCTAATATCAAAAAGAAATAATCTGAAATCCATTCAATTTTTATTGTTATATCAGTTTACATTTTAAAGAGTAATATCCAGATGTCTTTGAAAACAATGCCACATACAAAAGTTGCAGTTAGTCCTGCAAATACTTTTACCAAAGATGCCCGAGCAGGAGCCAACAAATTTGACAGTTGGCTCAGACAGATTTCAGACGGCTATATAACTTTGGATAGGCTGGCCATGGCTGCCGGATCCATACCTGTAATCGGCAATGCAATGGCCGTTGTTGATACCATGTTGGCAATTAAAGAGATGGTCAACAAAAAAGATACTAATACACTCGACTGGATGAATTTAGCTATTAATGTTATCGGGATTATTCCGGGGGCTGGTAATGCAGCAAGGACAACATTACGTCCTATCTTGCATTTAGTACGAGATCAAGCATTGCGGCACAAAGGACTTCTCACAGAACCTGTTGTTACTGCAATTGTCAATCACTTCGTAGAGGGGCATAAAGGGGATATTGATGGCTATATAAAGACTATCCAAGGACAAATGGATAGCATGCTTAAGGAAGTTAGCCGTCATGCTCAGCGAACCTTGTCATCCAGTGCAGATGCCCTATTAAAAATAGCTTCAGGAAAGGTTTTTGATACTCGCATGCTGCATCAAAAATCAAAGGAAGCTTTTAACAAAGCAACTATATCGACACTAGAGGGGCAGAATTTATATGTTGTATCACTCAGATATAAAACTGAAGCTGAGGCAAAAGATTTAGCAAACTCGGCTGTTGTCAAATTGGTTCCGGGACCGATTAAAACCAAGTTGACAACAATCGCAGCACAATTGAATGGATATAGCCAGAAAGTGGATGCCCGGATTATGGGGCTGGCAGGAGATTTATTAAAATTATTAAGCTTACTTTTAGAGGCTCTTAAAAAACGTAAAAACCGAGGTCATGCGGCTTCAGTTACTGGTAAAGCTCAGAAAACCAACCCAAATGCCCGCCTAGATGCATCCACTCAGCAAAATAAAAGTAAAGACAAGCCTTCTGACTGCAAAAGTTGCGGTACTGGTGCTTCTAAAAAATCTATTGATTTTGCTACCGGACAGGAAACCTTCACCCATACCGACTTTACCTTGCCCGGCATTATGCCGATAAGCTGGGGTCGTACCTACTGTTCCGGCCTTATCACCTATGAAAAAGGTGAATTAGGCGCACGCTGGATTACCCCTTATACCGCCCGCATCGGTATCCGCAAAAAAGAATTGTTGTATCACACCACTGACGGTCGGACCGTGTCTTTCCCATTATTGGAACCCGACAGGGCTTATCACCATCCGATAGAAGATTTTACGCTGATGCGGGTCAGTGAAGATATGCTGACCCTTAACGTTGGCAAAGATCTGCTGGAGATTTATGAGCGTTATGGGAATGCTTTCCGATTATCGGCCATTAAAGATCGCAATGGTAATGCACTTGGTTTTCATTATTCAGGGCAGCATTTGATTGGAATTAATGATACCAACAACCACCTGGTGGTTATTCACTATAACGAACAGGATAAAATCAGCCGTATTGAATTAGCCGGTGATAATGCCCGTATTTTGGCAAGCTACGAATATGATCAGGCTGGAAATCTTATCAAGGCTACTGATGAGGCAGGAGATGTTTACGAATATGCTTACAAAGACCACTTAATCACGCGTTATACGGACCGTACCGGTAGAGGTGTTAACCTTGAGTGGCAGGGACGTCGCCATTGGGCTAAATGTATTCGGGAATATGCTGATGACGGTAGCGGAGAATTAAGGTTGCGATGGGATGAAAACATCCGTGAAACAATCGTAACTGATGCTTACGGCCATGAAACCAGTTATTTGTATGATGCGGAAAATTATACTTACCGGATTATTTACCCCAATCATACCGAAGAATGGTTTTTCCGTGATGAGCGTAAAAACATTACGACCCATATCCATCCTGACGGTAGCGAGGACAATTACATCTATGATGATAAAGACAATCTGCTCGAGCATACCCGAGCAGATGGCAGTGTCGTTTCTTTCGAATACGATGCCGATAATAATCTGACTGCCGTTACCGACCCCGAGGGACACCGCTGGTTGCGTCAATATGATGCCAATGGCAACATGATTCTCGAAACAGACCCCGAAGAGAACGAAACCCGCTATCGCTACAATGATGCAGGCTTACCGATAGAAATCACCGACGCAATCGGTGGTATTAAAACCCTGACTTGGACGAAGGACGGACAAATCTCGAGTCATACCGACTGCTCCGGCTATACCAGCCGCTGGCAATATGACGACAGAGGCCGTCTGCAAACCCAAACCGATGCCGAAGGCAACAGCACACACTATAGCTATGATTCAAGGGGTAATCCCGAGGCTGTGATCCAAGCAGACGGCACGAGGGAATCCTACCTGCATGATGCGGAAGGCAGATTGCTTGAGCATACCGATCCGCTCAAGCAAAGCACCCGCTATACCTACGACAAAGGCGGTCGTCTCTTCATCCGTACCGATGCACTCGGACAACAAGTCCAATACCGATACGATCTAAACAGCCACTTGGTTGGGCTGCTGAATCAAAACGGCGATCTTTACGGCTTCCGCTACAACAGCGTCGGCGCGCTGACCGAAGAAAAAGGCTTTGACGGTAAAATCACCCGCTACCATTACACCCAAGGCAGCGGCGTACTCGAACGCATAGACGAAGCCGGTACCGTCACCAAATTGGACTACGACTCCGCCGGCCGTATCGAAAGCCGCAGCATCCTTGTGACCGATGAAAACGGAGAAGTACACGAAACCGACAAAGAAAACTACGCCTATGACCCAAGCGGCAGGCTGGCAGGAACCCAAAACGCCCACAGCCGCCACCAATACTTCTACGACAAACTCGGCAACCTTATCAGAGAATACCGCCACGACAGCCTGGACGGCACCGCCCGAAGCCATGTCTGGCATCACCGCTATGACGCATTGGGCAACCGTACCGAAACCATCCGTCCCGACGGGCAGCGTATCGGTTACCTCCACTATGGCAGCGGCCACCTGCACGGCATTACCCTCAACCATAATGAAATAGCAGCCTTCGAACGCGATAAACTACATCGCGAAACCGAACGCACCTTTGGCAAACATATCCGCCAACAAACACAATACGACCCCATGGGCAGAATCCTGCAGCAAATCCACAACCGCAGCCGGCGCGAATACGGCTACGATGCCGCCGGACAACTGACCCATATCCAAAGCAGAGGAGGTCAAACCCAATACCGCTACGACCCCATCGGCAGACTGATCGCCGCCGTCACACCCGACTTTAGCGAAACCTTCGCCTTTGACCCAGCCGACAACCGTCTTGACCTAAGCGGCAACAAACAAGACCATACAGGCCAAACAAACAGCCAAGAAAAACCGTCCCTAAACAAAGTCTGGGGCAACCTGCTTAAAGAGTACGCAGGTGTACACTACGACTACGACCAACGCGGCAACCTGATCCGCAAAACCCGCAACGGAGAAACCACAGACTACCATTGGAACGGCTACAACCAACTCGTTAAAATAGAAAACCGCAACGGCAGTACCGAATACCGCTATGACCCCTTGGGCAGGCGTACCGCCAAAATCCGCAACGGGGAAACCACCGTCTACCACTGGCAGGAAGACACCCTTGCCATCGAAAGCACAAACGGACAAAACACCCATTACCTGTTCGAACCCGGTACATTCGAACCGCTGGCGCAATTTCAAACAACCGAACCCATAGGCATAGAAAGGGAAGACAAACCCGCCGAGCCGTACGGCTACGACCCCGAAACCGATCCGCTGTTGAAAATCCCGCCCGAACCGCAAGGACAGTCCGAAGCGCAGCCCGACTTGGTTTATTACCAACCCGACCATCTGGGCACGCCGATTGCCGCACACAATGCAAAAGGCGAAGCCGTATGGACGGCCGAATACGAAGCATGGGGCAGAATCCGTAACGAAACCGTTTCAGACGGCCCTAAAGTCAACATCCCGTTCCGCTTCCAAGGTCAGTATTACGACGAAGAAAGCGGGCTGCACTACAACCGTTTCCGCTATTACGACCCTGAAATCGGGCGGTTTGTGAGTCAGGATCCGATTGGGTTAATGGGTGGGATAAATGTTTATGTTTATGCTCCTAATCCAATTAGGTGGGTAGATCCTAATGGTCTTTCTCCCGTTTCTCAAAATTGTCGCAACATAAAATACTCCAGAGGAGAGGTCATTACCAAAGTAACAGCTATTGTTAAACTCCATCAAAATCAAATTAAAAAAGTAGCTCCCGATGCCCGCGTTGGATTAAGAGGAAGTTTGGTAACGGGAAAAAGAGGAAACGGAACCCCTTGGGACCAAATTGAATCAGATATTGATGCTTGGGTTGCTTCAAAAACTTTATTTGATGGCAACAATCGGTACCCAAGAGAATTGAAACCTGTTGAAAATTCAATTAATACAGCGATTAAAACAGCACTTCCTTGTTTAGGGCGGGGAGGAAAAGTTTTCTCTTTTAAAACTCAAAGACATAATTTCATCGAAGGTGCTAGAGCCAGAAGTGAAAGAATTATTACAATATTTTAAATAATTTAGGGTTTTTTCTAAAGATGACTTACGAAGAACAATTAGTTTCTCTAAAAAAATCAAAGAATTTCTATGTTTACATTTATGAGTGGATTGATTTATTAGATTTTTGCAAAGTTAGCAATTTAAATCCACAGGATGAAGAGTATCAAATTATTACTACAGCTTTTAGACATGCTGGCTGGAAAGGGGATGGTATTTTAACAGAAATTTGGATTCCTCCTTTTGCTGTTGGAGCTATTTTAGAAGAACCTATCAATTATGCTGATGAGCTATGGAAGTCATGGCAGAATGGATTAATTTTATGGCATGTTAAACAGAGAGAGGATGGTTTATCTTTTATTGGTTCACCTAAAAAATTATTAATCCCTGATGTTGGGATAGATAAGGTTGTTGGTTAATTATTATTAAAGTGAGTTAAGGTTTAGAGAGACTGAAATTTTGAGGAATTAGGTGCTCCCCCTTTTTAGTTAAAATATTTTTTTGACATAAATTAAAGACATTCGGGTATTGCAGAACTATACGGTTAAGAACCAGAAGCCGATCCGCTGCTGAAAATCCCGTCCGAACCGCAAGGGCAGTCCGAAGTGCAGCCCGAATTGGTTTATTACCAACTCGACCATCTCGGCACACCGGTTGCCGCACACAATGCAAAAGGCGAAGCCGTATGGACGGCGGAATACGAAGCATGGGGCAGAATCCGTAACGAAACCGTTTCAGACGGCCTCAAAGCCAACATCCCGTTCCGCTTCCAAGGTCAGTATTACGACGAAGAAAGCGGGCTGCACTACAACCGTTTCCGGTATTACGACCCTGAAATCGGGCGGTTTGTGAGTCAGGATCCGATTGGGTTGATGGGAGGGATGAATCTGTTTGAGTATGCACCGAATCCGACGTTATGGGTCGATTCACTTGGTTTGCATAAAAAGAAGCGTTGCTGTAATGGCGACCCTTGTTCAGGAAAAAATCCTTCTGCTACTGCAAGAAGGTGGCAAGGATCCGATCCGTACCCAGGAATAGATTCATATAAAAATGTCGTTGTCAAAGCAGGTACAGTTTTGTATACGTTGTATCCGCACGGTAATACACCTGGAAATTATTTTGTGACAGCAAAAGATGTCTTAGCAGCACGGACTGCGAGGGAATACAATGATTCTGTTCAAGTATCTCATAAAGAGAATACAGACGGAGGAAAGAATATGCGAACCGCTTTACATGGTTTTATAGTAACAAAAGATACATGTACGGCTAAGGGAATAACGAGGGCAAATCCACATTTAGGTAAAGGGGGGGGCTACACAGTATTTCATTGAAAACATGGATAAAATAAATTTAAAATCAACCAATAAATTAATTAAATATGGTAAATGATATGAATAACTTACAAGTATCTATGAATCATAAAAAAATTACGATAGATAATAATATAGTGATTGATTTTATGGAGGAATTTCCTAATAAATTAAAGGAGTTTTTTACACTTTCTGGAAACAGCTATGTATTTGATAGAGAAATTACATACCTAAGTGAAAAAGCAAATATAATAATCGTTATCTCTCATAAAATTAAAATTTATATCATATTTAAAGATTATATTTATTTAGATAATACTATACTTAATTCGAAGATTGTTCGTAGGTTTATTAAGAAATATCCTATTTTGGCTTCAAGTTATGAGCTTATCAATCCAATGAAACTAGAATTTAAGAATTCGAATATCGTATGGGATTGTTTAAGTTTTACTTATGATGCAAAGCAAGCTGCAATAACCCTTTTGATCACTACATTAAATTAGCTAAATTCTTAAGAAATTTGTAGGCTTAGGATCATATGATTAATTGATCATAGTAATTACCAAATCGACCATCGCGGCTCATCAATTGTCGCACACAATGAAAAAAGCGAAGTTGTATAGTTAGTCGAATACAAGGCTTCAAATTCAACATCCCGTTTCGCTTCCAAGGTCAGTATTACGACGAAGAAAGCGGGCTGCACTACAACCGTTTCCGGTATTACGACCCTGAAATCGGGCGCTTTGTAAGTCAGGATCCGATTAGGTTGAAAGGCGGGGGAAATTTGTATGCCTATGTTGTCAATCCGACTTTATGGATTGATCCATTGGGATTGAACCATAGAAGTGTTTTTGGGAAAGCTGAGACTTTTGCAAAATAGATAATACAAAATATGGAAATAACATTATTCATGATAAAATTTGCTTTGAAAAATTTTAGATGACCTTCCATCTTTTATAATTATTCACGCTGCCAGTATTTAGATGAGGTTCTTAAAAGGAATTTTTATGAAAAAATTATTGATTGTTTTATTTGTTACAGGTGCATTGAGCGCCTGCTCGGCAATTAAGGATAATTCGGCGGCAAGTTTTGCATCGCATCACCAACAATCTAGCGCATACAAAACGGGCAAAACTGCGCTTCCTATTCCTGCCAGTGCGCAAGATTGGGAAAAATATTCCGTCGCTAAAACATCCAAACTAATTGATGTTCCGTTACAAGAGAAGAAAGTCTATTACTTTACGCCCAAATTCAAACTGGTAAAACGTCCTGCTAAAGGAGGTTTTTATCGTGAGATTTTGGGTAAGACCTCTGATGGAAACTTAGTGATTCAGGATTTTTATCAGGATAGTGGAACTAAACAAATCGACCCGGCTGTGGTCTCGGTTAAAAATGAGAAAAACTCTGATTCTTCAGCAGTTGAGGATGGTATCTTAACTTTCTACTCAGAGGATGGGAAGGTATCCAGTTTCAAGCAAAAAAATGTTGCGCGCAATGAAGTTGTCTATGGCAATTATGTGGATGGCAAACTGGTCATGGCGAGTGAAACCGATCTTGAAGAGAAAAATGCACTCACTACGTTTTTTTATCCCAATGGTAAGAAAATGATTCAAGTTCATGGATCCGTTTTTGGTGGAGAGGAAGAATATTTTGATGATGACGGGAAATTGTTATTTAGCCAATTAACCAACGAGTTTCCCAAAGAAATAATGGAGTCGGAAGAGAAATATAATAAACTGATCGAGAAACTAAGTGCGTTAGATCTTAAAAAAGTTGAAATTCTTGAGAAATTAGGTGTTTTACCTTAATAAGGTGTTGAAAGGTCGTCTGAAATTTATACATTTCAGACGACCTTTTCAGTTAAAAATAGTAAACCGCCTCGAAACGCGGTAAAATACGCTCCGTTTCCAACACGACGCCTGAATCAGCAGGCTTTTATTATGGACCTTCCCAGTTCGTTTTTACTGAACTTCCCTTCCGGTTTATCCCGAAATACACGATAACCATCCCGCCGAAATGCCCTCCCGCATCCGGCGGGCGGAGCATTTATGAGCATCGAACAAACCCCTCCGAACCTTGAAAACGACGGTATCGAAAGCGACGTAGAGCGCGTTTCCGCCGATTTCGACCGTATTCACGCGCTGTGCGAAATCCTCTCGCCCGCCTTCCCGCAAATTGAGGAAGGCGTGCCGATTGAGGACGAGGCGTTGCGCGACAAATTTACCGAGCTGACCGTCCTTTTGAACGAGCTACACCCCGCCGATGTGGCGGCGGTGTTGGAATCGTTACCGCCGCGCGAGCGTAATATCGTCTGGCTGTTGGTCACGCCTGAAGACGACGGCGAAGTGTTGCTGGAAGTGTCCGACGCGGTGCGTGAAACGCTGATCGAGTCGATGGACAAAGACGAGCTGTTGGCGGCGGTCGATGATTTGGATGCGGACGAACTGGCGGAGCTGGCGGGCGATTTGCCGCACCAAGTGGTCTATGAAGCCTTGCAGACGCGCGACGAGGAAGAGCGCGCCCAAGTCAAGGCGGCGATGTCGTATGAAGACAACCAAGTCGGTGCGATTATGGACTTCGAGTTGGTCAGCATCCGCGCCGACGTTGCCTGCGAAGTGGTGCTGCGTTACCTGCGCCGTTTCGAGAGCCTGCCCGATCATACCGACAAGATTTTTGTGGTCGATGAAAACGACATCCTGCAAGGCGTGCTGCCCATCCGCAAACTTTTGGTCGCCGATCCCGAAGATTTGGTGGCGGACGTGATGGCGACCGAAGTCGTGCGCTTCCGTCCCGAAGACGACGTGGAAGAAGCGGCGCAGGCATTCGAACGTTATGACTTGGTCACCGCGCCCGTGGTCGATGAAAACAAAAAGCTCATCGGCAGGATTACCATCGACGAGATGGTGGACGTTATCCGCGAAGAATCCGAAGCGGACATGTTGAACATGGCGGGTTTGCAGGAAGAGGAAGATTTGTTTGCGCCCGTCTGGGATTCGGTGAAAAACCGCTGGATGTGGCTTGCCGTCAACCTCTGCACTGCCTTCCTCGCCAGCCGCGTTATCGGCGCGTTTGAAGGCAGTATCGAGAAAATCGTCGCACTCGCCGCGCTGATGCCCATCGTCGCCGGCATCGGCGGCAATTCAGGCAACCAAACCATCACCATGATTGTCCGCGCGATGGCGATGGGGCAGTTGACGGGAATGCAGGCAGGACGTTTGTTGAAAAAAGAAGTCGGCGTCGCCTTGGTCAACGGCATCATCTGGGGAACGGTCATGGGCGTGGTGTCATGGCTGCTGTACGGCAGCATCGGCATCGGCTTGGTGATGGTCGCCGCAATGACGCTGAACCTCCTGCTTGCCGCCTCGGTCGGCGTACTCATCCCCGTTATCATGGAAAAATCCGGCCGCGACCCTGCTTTGGGCAGCTCGGTGCTGATTACGGCGGTAACGGATTCCGGCGGTTTTCTGATTTTCTTAGGGCTGGCAACGATGTTCTTGTTGTAAGGTCGTCTGAAAAGCGGATGGAAAATAGAAAAGGTCGTCTGAAACCATGTGGTTATGGTTTTCAGACGACCTTTTTAAATTTTCAAAATTACATGCGACTACATTTTTAAATTAGATTATTTTTATCGGTAAATCATAATGTTATTTAAATTCTGGTCGTCTGAAAAGGGCGTGGATACAAAATTGGGTGGTTTGGGCGGTTTGGATGCTGTTTTTGCGGTTAAACAAAAATTCCTGAAAAATGAATTAATTATATTTGATTTTAAGAAGGATTGTTTAAAATCGTTCTGATTGGTTGGAGGTGATACAGGCTTTGTCAGGCAAGGATTTAGGTTGTTTTAAGGTGGGAGGTTAGGTTTTGTTTCTGAAGTATTGTTCATTAATGATTGAAATTTTTAAAAATATTTGAGAAAAAGTGTTTGACAGCCTGAAAATTATTTTTTAAATTTGCCCTTACCAATAAAAACTACATCGCACTACAAAGGAACCCTATCATGAATCTGTACCAAACTTTTCCGTCTTGTTATAGATCGTCTTCTATCTCTGCTGCATCCGTCGTCGTCTGCTTTTGGGCAGTCGCGGCGGTCTGACGGCTCTTCGCCCGAATCGGGGTTTCCGCATTTCTGCGGACGGTTTGGGTTTTGAAAATTCTGTCTTTCCAGCTTTATTTCCTTCCGAATATTAAAATAATTAAAAAATACTTAGACTTCCGCTTCAGCCGAATTGTTTGTATTGAATTTGTTAATTGATTGTTTTTATTGATTTTGATTTTTCAGACGACCCGATGGGTTTGGTTTTTGAAAGGTCGTCTGAAAACGGTTTTGAAACCATTGTTTCTTTTTGAACGGTTCGTTTCGGGTTTCGCGGAAACCGGGCCGCTGAGTCAATACTGAAAAAATTCTAATCTACAAAGGAGAAATACCATGAGCCAACTTTCTGCCGGCACCCGTTTCCGCCAAGCTGTGAAGGAGTCGAACCCCCTTGCCGTGGTCGGCTGTGTGAACGCTTATTTTGCGCGGCTGGCGACGCAGAGCGGGTTTAAGGCGGTGTATCTGTCGGGTGGCGGCGTGGCGGCCTGTTCGTGCGGGATTCCGGATTTGGGCATCACCACGATGGAAGATGTGCTGATTGATGCGCGGCGGATTACGGACAATGTGGATACGCCTTTGCTGGTAGACATCGATGTCGGCTGGGGCGGGGCGTTCAATATCGCGCGCACGATTCGCAACTTCGAGCGTGCGGGCGTGGCGGCGGTGCATATCGAAGACCAGGTGGCGCAGAAGCGTTGCGGGCATCGTCCGAACAAAGCCATTGTTTCTAAAGATGAAATGGTTGACCGCATTAAAGCCGCCGTGGATGCGCGCGTGGATGAGAATTTTGTGATTATGGCGCGGACGGACGCGCTGGCGGTGGAAGGTTTGGATGCCGCCATCGAGCGGGCGCAGGCTTGCGTGGAAGCGGGCGCGGACATGATTTTCCCCGAAGCGATGACGGATTTGGCGATGTACCGGCAGTTTGCGGACGCGGTGAAAGTGCCCGTGTTGGCGAACATTACCGAATTCGGCGCGACGCCGCTTTATACGCAGCGCGAGCTGGCGGACAACGGCGTGTCGCTGGTGCTGTATCCGCTCTCGTCGTTCCGCGCCGCGAGCAAGGCCGCGCTGAATGTTTATGAGGCGATTATGCGCGACGGCACGCAGGCGGCGGTGGTCGATACCATGCAGACCCGAGCCGAGCTTTACGAGCATTTGAATTATCACGACTTCGAGCAGAAGCTGGATAAATTGTTTCAGAAGTAAAAAACCGTTTTCAGACGACCCTCAACCTTCAATAGGTCGTCTGAAAACCCAAACCCCATAAAAACACAAAGGAGAAATACCATGACTGCAACCCCCGAAACCCCGACCTTCAAACCGAAAAAATCCGTCGCCCTCTCCGGCGTGGCGGCGGGCAATACCGCGCTGTGTACGGTCGGCCGCACCGGCAACGATTTGAGCTACCGCGGTTACGACATCCTCGATTTGGCGCAGAAATGCGAGTTCGAAGAAGTCGCCTACCTGCTGATTCACGGCCACCTGCCCAACAAATTCGAACTCGCCGCCTACAAAACCAAGCTCAAATCCATGCGCGGCCTGCCTATCCGCGTGATTAAAGTGTTGGAAAGCCTGCCTGCGCACACGCATCCGATGGACGTCATGCGTACCGGCGTGTCCATGCTCGGCTGCGTTCATCCCGAACGCGAAAGCCACCCCGACAGCGAAGCGCGCGACATTGCGGACAAACTCATCGCCAGCCTCGGCAGTATCCTGCTCTACTGGTACCAATATTCGCACAACGGCAAACGCATCGACGTTGAAAGCAAAGAAGACACCATCGGCGGTCACTTCCTGCACCTGTTGCACGGCAAACGCCCAACCGAATCGCAGGTGAAAGCCATGCACGTTTCGCTGATTCTGTATGCCGAACACGAGTTCAACGCCTCCACCTTCACCGCCCGCGTGATTGCCGGTACGGGTTCGGACATGTATTCCTGCATCACCGGCGCCATCGGCGCGCTCAAAGGTCCGAAACACGGCGGCGCGAACGAAGTCGCCTACGACATCCAAAAACGCTACCGCAACGCCGACGAAGCCGAAGCCGACATCCGCGAACGCATCGCCCGCAAAGAAATCGTTATCGGGTTCGGCCATCCGGTTTACACCATTTCCGACCCGCGCAACGTCGTGATTAAAGAAGTGGCGCGTGGTTTGAGCCGGGAAGCGGGCGACATGCGCCTCTTCGACATCGCCGAACGCTTGGAGAGCGTGATGTGGGAAGAGAAAAAAATGTTCCCGAACTTGGACTGGTTCTCCGCCGTGTCTTACCAAAAACTCGGCGTACCGACCGCCATGTTCACGCCGCTTTTCGTGATTTCGCGCTCCACCGGCTGGGCGGCACACGTCCTCGAACAGCGCAAAGACGGCAAAATCATCCGTCCGAGCGCGAACTACACCGGCCCTGAAGATTTGGCGTTTGTGGAGATTGAGGAACGCTGAGACGGACCACAGCCGTAGGAGGCGCCAATCGGATTTCAGACGACGTGTAGCGTGGGTTTTGCCCGCGGAAAACTGAGTCCCGCCTACGGTTCCGCTTTTCAGACGGCCTGTTGGAATATGCGAGAGAGAAGGTCGTCTGAAAAACCAGCCGCAACGTCTGCCGTCATTCCCGCTCCCGCCTAAGCGAGGACAGGCCGCGGCGGGAATGGCGGAGGCAGCGCGGCAACTTTTTTCACGGTTTCGCCAAAATGCAGGAAAAGCCCGCGAGCCGAGCGGATTTCAGACGACGTGCAATCGTTGTTATCCATTAAAAACTGAATATTAAAGTTTCAGACGACCTCTTCAACAAACGTCGTCTGAAACCCCAAACCACAAGAAAAATAGATCCACAGGAGAACTGAACATGGCTGCCAACCAACGTTACCGCAAACCGCTGCCCGGTACGGATTTGGAATACTACGACGCGCGTGCGGCGTGTGAGGACATTCAAGCCGGCTCTTACGACAAGCTGCCTTACACGAGCCGCATTTTGGCGGAGAACTTGGTCAACCGCGCGGACAAAGTCGATTTGCCGACGCTGCAAAGCTGGCTGGGTCAGCTGATAGAAGGCAAGCAGGAAATCGATTTCCCGTGGTATCCCGCGCGGGTGGTGTGCCATGATATTTTGGGGCAGACCGCGTTGGTGGATTTGGCGGGCTTGCGCGATGCGATTGCAGAGAAGGGCGGCGATCCTGCCAAAGTAAATCCGGTGGTGCAGACGCAGCTTATCGTCGACCACTCGCTGGCGGTGGAATGCGGCGGCTACGACCCCGATGCGTTCCGCAAAAACCGCGAAATCGAAGACCGCCGCAACGAAGACCGTTTCCACTTTATCAACTGGACGAAAACCGCTTTTGAAAATGTGGACGTGATTCCGGCGGGCAACGGCATCATGCACCAAATCAATCTGGAAAAAATGTCGCCCGTCGTCCAAGTCAAAAACGGCGTGGCGTTTCCCGACACCTGCGTCGGCACGGATTCGCACACGCCGCACGTTGATGCGCTGGGCGTGATTTCCGTAGGCGTGGGCGGTTTGGAGGCGGAAACCGTGATGCTGGGGCGCGCGTCCATGATGCGCCTGCCCGATATTGTCGGCGTGGAGTTGACGGGCAAACGGCAGGCGGGCATTACGGCGACGGATATTGTGTTGGCGCTGACCGAGTTTCTGCGCAAAGAGCGCGTGGTTGGGGCGTTTGTCGAATTTTTCGGCGAGGGCGCGAGAAGCCTGTCCATCGGCGACCGCGCGACCATTTCCAACATGACGCCGGAGTTCGGCGCGACTGCCGCCATGTTTGCCATCGACGAGCAAACCATTGATTATTTGAAACTGACCGGACGCGACGACGCGCAGGTGAAATTGGTGGAAACCTACGCCAAAACCGCAGGGCTGTGGGCGGACGACCTGAAAACCGCCGTTTATCCGCGCGTGTTGCAGTTTGATTTGAGCAGCGTAACGCGCAACATGGCAGGCCCGAGCAACCCGCACGCGCGTTTTGCCACCGTCGATTTGGCGGCGAAAGGGCTGGTGAAGCCTTACGAAGAGCCTTCAGACGGCCTTATGCCCGACGGCGCGGTCATCATCGCCGCGATTACCAGTTGTACCAACACTTCCAACCCGCGTAACGTCGTCGCCGCTGCGCTCTTGGCGCGCAACGCCAACCGCTTCGGGCTGAAACGCAAACCGTGGGTCAAAACCTCGTTCGCCCCCGGCTCGAAAGTGGCGGAAATCTATTTGAAAGAAGCAGGTCTATTGCCCGAAATGGAAAAACTCGGCTTCGGCATCGTCGCCTTCGCCTGCACTACCTGCAACGGCATGAGCGGCGCGCTCGACCCGAAAATCCAGCAGGAAATCATAGACCGCGATTTGTACGCCACCGCCGTACTGTCGGGCAACCGCAACTTCGACGGCCGCATCCACCCGTATGCGAAACAGGCTTTCCTCGCTTCGCCCCCACTGGTGGTGGCATACGCCGTCGCAGGCAGCATCCGTTTCGATATTGAAAACGACGTACTCGGCGTTTCAGACGACGGCAAGGAAATCCGCCTGAAAGACATTTGGCCGACCGACGAAGAAATCGATGCCGTCGTTGCCGAATATGTGAAACCGCAGCAGTTCCGCGACGTGTATGTACCGATGTTCGACACTGGCAAGGCGCAAAAAGCCCCCAGTCCGCTGTACGACTGGCGTCCGATGTCCACCTACATCCGCCGTCCGCCCTATTGGGAAGGCGCGCTGGCGGGCGAACGCAGCCTGACGGGAATGCGGCCCTTGGCGATTCTGCCCGACAACATCACCACCGACCACATTTCGCCGTCCAACGCGATTCTGGCGGCGAGTGCGGCGGGCGAATATCTGGCGAAAATGGGTTTGCCCGAAGAAGACTTCAATTCCTACGCCACCCACCGCGGCGACCACCTCACCGCCCAACGCGCCACCTTCGCCAATCCCAAATTGTTTAACGAAATGGTGAAAAACGAAGACGGCAGCGTGCGCCAAGGCTCGCTCGCCCGCGTCGAACCCGAAGGCGAAACCATGCGCATGTGGGAAGCCATCGAAACCTATATGAACCGCAAACAGCCGCTCATCATCATCGCCGGCGCGGACTACGGACAAGGCTCCAGCCGCGACTGGGCGGCGAAGGGCGTGCGGCTGGCGGGTGTGGAAGCCATCGCCGCCGAAGGTTTCGAGCGCATCCACCGCACCAACCTCATCGGCATGGGCGTCTTGCCGCTGCAATTCAAACCCGGCACCAACCGCCACACCCTGCAACTGGACGGCACGGAAACCTACGACGTGGTCGGCGAACGCAAACCGCGCGGCGACCTGACACTCGTTATCCACCGCAAAAACGGCGAGACCGTCGAAGTCCCCGTTACCTGCCGCCTCGATACCGCAGAGGAAGTGCTGGTGTACGAAGCCGGTGGCGTGCTGCAACGGTTTGCACAGGATTTTTTGGAAGGGAACGCGGCGTAGAGGTCGTCTGAAAAGCAGACGTAGCGTGGGTCGGGTTCAACATTTTGCTTATTCACGTAATTCCCGATATGGCAGGCATCTACTGTAAATCGTCATTCCCGCGCAGGCGGGAATCCAGAACGTGGAATTGAGGAAACCTTTTTATCCGATGAGTTTCTGTGCGGATAAGTCTGGATTCCCGCCTGCGCGGGAATGACGGAGTTTAATAATCTGCCGTATCACAACACAGCAGCCGTAGATTGGGGCGAACCCCGACATTTTGCGGAAGCAAACGGCTTTGTCGGAGTGGCAGCCTAATGTACTTTTGGAAAGTGGGTGTAGCGTGGGCTTTGCCCGCGAAATAAAGGCTAAATTGACATGGTAAAAATCGTGGGCAGAGCCCACGCTACATAGGGAGAATCCAAAAATGCCGCAAATCAAAATCCCCGCCGTTTACTACCGCGGCGGCACATCAAAAGGCGTGTTTTTCAAACTTTCCGACCTGCCCGAAGCGGCGCGGGAAGCGGGCAGCGCGCGCGACAAAATCTTGTTGCGCGTACTCGGCAGCCCCGACCCCTACGGCAAGCAGATAGACGGTTTGGGCAACGCCAGTTCGTCCACCAGCAAGGCGGTGATTTTGGACAAGTCCGAACGTGCCGACCACGACGTTGATTACCTTTTCGGGCAAGTTTCCATCGACAAGCCTTTCGTCGATTGGAGCGGCAACTGCGGCAACCTCACCGCCGCCGTGGGCGCGTTCGCCATCGAGCAGGGCTTGGTCGATAAAGGCAAAATCCCTTCAGACGGCATCTGTACGGTGAAAATCTGGCAGAAAAACATCGGCAAAACCATCATCGCCCATGTTCCGATGCAAAACGGCGAAGTCTTGGAAACGGGCGATTTCGAGTTGGACGGCGTTACCTTTCCCGCCGCCGAAGTGCAAATCGAATTCCTCGACCCCGCCGACGGCGAAGGCAGCATGTTCCCGACCGGCAATCTGGTGGACGAGCTGGACGTTCCGGACATAGGCCGTCTGAAAGCCACGCTCATCAACGCGGGCATTCCGACCGTTTTCCTGAACGCCGCCGACTTGGGCTATACGGGCAAAGAGTTGCAGGACGACATCAACAACGATGCCGCCGCGCTGGAAAAATTCGAGAAAATCCGCGCTTACGGTGCGCTGAAAATGGGCTTGATTAACGACGTGTCCGAAGCCGCCGCCCGCGCGCACACGCCGAAAGTCGCCTTCGTCGCGCCCGTCGTCGATTACACCGCCTCCAGCGGCAAAACTGTAAACGCCGCCGAAATCGATTTGCTGGTACGCGCCCTGAGTATGGGCAAACTGCACCACGCGATGATGGGTACTGCCTCGGTCGCCATTGCCGCCGCCGCCGCCGTCCCCGGCACGCTGGTCAACCTCGCCGCAGGCGGCGGAACGCGCAACGAAGTGCGCTTCGGCCATCCTTCCGGCACATTGCGCGTCGGTGCGGCGGCAGAATGTTCGGATGGCGTTTGGGCAGTGAAAAAAGCCGTTATGAGCCGCAGCGCGCGCGTGATTATGGAAGGGCGGGTCAGAGTGCCTGAGGATTGTTTTTAAATCAACACAGCGTGGGTTTGCCCGCAAAACCCAAAGAGGTCGTCTGAAACCCATCCCGCCCAACGCCCATCCTTTTTCAGACGACCCCACCAAAAAAACAACCACAAACTACAAGGAGAAATATCATGTCCGACCAACTCATCCTCGTCCTGAACTGCGGCAGTTCCTCGCTCAAAGGCGCCGTTATCGACCGCAAAAGCGGCAGCGTCGTCCTAAGCTGCCTCGGCGAACGTTTGGGTACGCCCGAAGCCGTCATTACCTTCAACAAAGACGGCAACAAACGCCAAGTTCCCCTGTCCGGCCGCAACTGCCACGCCGGCGCGGTGGGTATGCTGTTGAACGAACTGGAAAAACACGGCCTGCACGACCGCATCAAAGCCATCGGCCACCGCATCGCCCACGGCGGCGAAAAATATCACGAGTCCGTCCTCATCGATCAAGACGTCCTCGACGAACTGAAAGCCTGCATCCCGCTCGCCCCGCTGCACAACCCCGCCAACATCAGCGGCATCCTCGCCGCGCAGGAACACTTCCCCGGCCTGCCCAACGTCGGCGTGATGGACACCTCGTTCCACCAAACCATGCCCGAACGCGCCTACACCTACGCCGTGCCGCGCGAATTGCGCAAAAAACACGCCTTCCGCCGCTACGGCTTCCACGGCACCAGCATGCGCTACGTCGCCCCCGAAGCCGCGCGGATTTTGGGCAAACCGCTGGAAGACCTGCGCATGATCGTCGCCCACCTCGGCAACGGCGCATCCATCACCGCCATCCGAAACGGCAAATCCGTCGATACCAGCATGGGCTTTACCCCCATCGAAGGCCTCGTCATGGGCACCCGCTGCGGCGACATCGACCCCGGCGTGTACAGCTACCTGACCGCCCATGCCGGCATGAACATCGAGCAAGTCGATGAAATGCTGAACAAAAAATCAGGATTGCTCGGCATCTCCGAACTCTCCAACGACTGCCGCACCCTCGAAATTGCCGCCGACGAAGGCCACGAAGGCGCACGCCTCGCCCTCGAAGTCATGACCTACCGCCTCGCCAAATACATCGCCTCGATGTCGGTCGCCTGCGGCGGCATAGACGCCCTCGTCTTTACCGGCGGTATCGGCGAAAACTCCCGCAACATCCGCGCCAAAACCGTTGCCTACCTCGACTATTTGGGTCTGCACATCGACACCAAAGCCAACATGGAAAAACGCTACGGCAACTCAGGCATCATCAGCCCGACAGGTTCCAATCCCGCCGTTTTGGTCGTACCGACTAACGAAGAACTGATGATCGCACTCGACACCGCCGCACTGGCAGGCTTTTTGCAAGAAGCAGGTTAGGGGATAGGGCAGAGTGTTTTTGAAAGAGAAAAGAGGTCGTCTGAAAACAAGATTTCGGTTTCAGACGACCTCTTGCCATATCAGCAACCTTGTCCCTTCCCCCGTCCTGCGGGGGAAGGCTAGGATGGAGGTGGTTTTACAGGTTTAGGTAAATCAAACTCGTGCGGTCCATAGAGCCACCCTCTCCCCAACCCTCTCCCGCCGAACGGGAGAAGGGGTAGGTTGCAGGGTGTGGTATAAATTTCTGTCCGATTACTGTTATTCCCATTCTGCTTGCGTGAGGGTAGGCTACAGTGGGAATCTATTTTTCGATAATAGAAATCTCGCAACAAAAATCTTAAAAATCATCCAAACAAACCTCATCCCATCAATAGATTCCCGCCTGCGCGGGAATGACGACGGCGGGGTGTTCGGCGTAGTTTGATGATGAACGGGGTCGTCTGAAATTCCATAAATCGTAATTTTCAGACGACCTCTTTGATTTATCAGCAACCTTGTTCCTTCCCCCGTCTGGCGGGGGAAGGTTAGGATGGGGGTGGCTTTGTGGCGTGGGAAAAATCAAATTCGTTCAGCTCATAGAGCCGCCCTCTCCCGCCGACGGGAGAGGGTAGGTTGCGGCAGATGTGGAAAAGCATGGAAGAGGATAGCGGCGGATGTAAGATGTTTGCTGTTATTTGAACCCATTAAACAAGGTCGTCTGAAATCTAAAATCCTTATTTTCAGACGACCTCTTTGATTTATCAGCAACTTTGTCCCTTCCCCCGTCTGGCGGGGGAAGGTTAGGATGGGGGGCTTTGTGTTTTTGAGGAAAAATCAAATTCGTGTAGTTCGTAGAGCTACTCTCTCCCCAACCCTCTCCCGCCGGACTGGAGAGGGGGGTAGGTTACGGCAGATGGAAAAGCATGGAAGAGAATGGCGGCGGGTAGGGTGTTTGCTGTTATTTAAATCCATTAAAAGAGGTCGTCTGAATTCCATAAATCGTAATTTTCAGACGACCTCTTTGCCGTATCAGCAACCTTGTCCCTTCCCCCGTCTGGCGGGGGAAGGTTAGGATGGGAGTGGTTTGTGGTTTGGGGAAAAACAAATTCGTGCAGCCCATAGAGCCGCCCTCTCCCCAGCCCTCTCCCGCCGACGGGAGAGGGGGCGGGTTGCAGCAGATGTGGAAAAGTATGGAAGTGAATGGCGGCGGGTAGGGTATTTGCAGTTATTTGAATCCATTAAACGAGGTCGTCTGAAATTCATAAATCCTTATTTTCAGACGACCTCTTTGCCGTATCAGCAATCTTGTTCCTTCCCCCGTCTGGCGGGGGAAGGTTAGGATAGGGGTGGCTTTGTGTTTCTGAGGAAAATCAAAGTCATGTGGTTCGTAGAGCCACCCTCTCCCCAGCCCTCTCCCGCCGGACGGGAGAGGGGGGCAGGTTGCAGCAGATGTGGAAAAGCATGGAAGGGAATGGCGGCGGGTAGGGTGTTTGCTGTTATTTAAATCCATTAAAAGAGGTCGTCTGAAATCCATAAATTCTTATTTTCAGACGACCTCTTTGCCATATCAGCAACCTTGTTCCTTCCCCCGTCTGGCGGGGGAAGGTTAGGATGGGGGTGGCTTTGTGGTTTGGGAAAAATCAAATTCGTGTAGTTCGTAGAGCCACCTTCTCCCCAACTCTAAAACTGTTTCTTCACGCCCAGCATGATTTCGTTTTGGCGGTAGCGGTAGAACACGGAATTGCTTTTGACGGTGGTGTGTTTGAAGCGCAGTTCGGGGTAGAAGCCGCCAATGTGCCATTGTCTGAAGCCTGCGGCGGCGAGCCAGACGGTTTGGCGGTCGCTGCGTCTTTGTCCGTCTGCGGCGATGCCTGCGCGGTCGTAGAGGTTGCGCCGTTTCATGACGAGGGCGTTGAGGTAGGTGCCGTTGTCAAACAGGGTGTATAAGCCTGTGCGGAGGGTGTATTCGCGGTGGTCGGATGTGCCGCCGTTGTATGTGCGGCGGGTGTAGTCGGAGCCTGCGAACACGCCGGTTTTCGGGGTCAGGGCGTATTCTGCACCCAAGCCTGTGCGGTATTCGGTGTAGTCGGCGGCGTAGGTTTTTGCGGTGCCGCTGTGGCGGTAGCGTTTGCCCGACCAGTCGGCGTTGACCTGCCATTTGGGGTTGATGGTATGCGTCCACGAGGCTTCGGCACCGTAGGCGTTGTAGTAGGTGTGGCGGTTGCGCCGTTCGTGTTCGTAAACGGGCATCATCGAGAGGCGGCTTTGTGCGTCGGCGTATTCGTAACCGGCGGACAGTGTGCCTGTTTGGCTGCCGTAGTCGGACAGGGCGGCGTCTGTGTCTTTGCGGCGGTAGTGCGTGCCGTAGGCGAGGAGGCTGGTTTTGAGGCTGTGGTGTCCTTTAATGGGGGTAATTTTGCCTGCGCTCAGGCTGTAATTCCATACGGGGGAACGGATGGGGGCGGGCAGGTTTTGGTAGGCGAGGCATTGGCCGTCAAGTGGCAGGATGCAGCGGACGGAGCCGTCGGATTGGTTGATATTGCTGTTGTAGCCGTAAGCGATGCCGATTTGTCCGTGCCAGCGGCTGCGTTTGTCGATTTCGCCGAGGTATTGTCCGATCAGGGCGCGGGTTTCTTCGGGAATGTCGGCGGCTTGGGCGCGGGCGAATGCGCTTCGGGCTTCGCGGTTTTGGTTGTCTTCGGTATAAAGGCGCGCGGTTTCGAGCAGGATGCGCGGGTTGGCGGGGTCGAGTGCTTCTGCTGATTGCAGGTTTTGCAAGGCTTCGGCGAGGCATCCTTCGGCGCGTTGTTTCAAACCGAGCACCAATTTGGGTAGGGCGGGATTGTGGCCGGGCAGGGCGGCATAGCGCGTGGCGAAGCGTTCTGCCTTTTTCCATTGGCGTTCGTTGATGGCATGGTAAATCGCGCTTTCCAGCTCTTCGGTATTGTTGCCGACGGTGTAAATTTGACCACCGATGCGGATGTATGCGTCGTCGTTTTCGATATCGCCTGCGGGTGTGCCGCCGTCCAGCCAGCCGCTTTCCCGATATTGCTGCTGCACGCGTCCGTTTTCTTCTGACAGGCGGCGTAGGTCGTCGCTGTCTGCGTGGGCGGACAGGGGCAGCAGGGCAAGCAGGAGGAGGCAGAATTTGTTCATTCGTATTCTTTCGGGCTGGTGTGTGGTAAGCAGACGAGGTGGCTTGTGGCGAGGCGGAATAGGTCGTCTGAAAAGATGCAATGTTCAATATCGCTTTGTTTTTAATCTGTTTCCGTTTTCAGACGACCCTTTTAGATAGAGACGAGCACAAAAGGTCGTCTGAAAACGGAAACTGCGGAAATTCGTCCGCAACTTGCCATAAAACGGGGAAAGCACGGCAATCCGCGCCTTCCCCGTTATGTTTCTATCGACGGCTTATTGTTTTACGCCGCCGAAGGAGATGTCATCGGCGCGGCTTTCTGTACCACGGGTCGCAGTACCCACCAATGCGGCGGCATTTTGACCGTAGAACTGACCTTTGATGCCTTCGTGGTTGCGGGCGGCGTCAGAGGCGAAAGTACCGTTGCGGTTGTCGATTTTCACGCCGGCAAAGTCCAGAGTGTCGGTATGGCGCGCCAGTTTGCCGGTCATGCTGCCGCTGTCGCCTGAACCGAAATAGGCTTTGACGGTACCGGTATAGATATCGCGTTCGCCGGCTTTATGACCGTTGACACCGACTACGTTGTAAGTCGCAGTTGCCAAGCCTTTGGTGCTGCCAGTCGGGTTTTTGCCATAGAACCAAGCAGGATGCGCGTTGCCTTTGACATGCGCAGTAGCGGCGGCTTCTGAAGCAGGCGCCCATTCGCCGAAGAACACATTGCCCGAAGCAGTCGGAATTTTGCCGACGGTCAGCAAGCCTTTTCCTTTGCCGTCTTCAGTGTTCAGGCTGAACAGCTCGATCTGATTAATGCGGCGTTCGCGGATGACACGCTCGCCCTTGCCTTCGATTCTGTCGATAACAAACAGGATTTCTTTGTTTTTCAGGTTGTCGGCATCAGCAACGCGGACGGAGTTTTTGACTGTATATTGAGGTTTTGCCACTGCGTTATTTGGATTGTAGGCAGGAGGTACGTCGGCTGTGGTCATGACGCCGACAGGTGTTGTCGAAGTACGTTTGCCATAAATTGGCTCAGAGTAAGGGAAGTTACCATTGTTGACGACGGGTTTAGACGGAGGAGGCGCAATCGGTTTGCCGATAGGACGGGCAGGAGGTTGGGAAGCTGTGCTCATCACACCACTGTCCGGTATCGAAACATTGCCGCCGATTGGCATGGAGTAAGGAAAGTCGCCATTGTTGCCGACAGGTTTGGATGGAGGAGGCGCAGTCGGTTTGACCGGACGTGCAGGAGGCAGGGTTGCGCCCGCCAGTGTCATCACGTCGTCGTGTGCTTTCAAATAAGGTTTGCCGTCATTGGCTGCGTTGGGATTGATTGGCATGGAGTAAGGGAAATCTTGGTTAGCCAATGGCGCACGTTGTGGAGGAGGCGCAGTCGGTTTGACCGGACGTGCAGGAGGCAGGGTAGCGCCTGCCAGCGTCATTACGTCGTCGTGTGCTTTCAAATAAGGTTTGCCGTCGCGCGCTGCGTTAGGATTAATCGGCATGGAATAGGGGAAATTGTGGTTGTCCAAAGTGCTGCGTGCGGGTGCAGAGGTGGGGTGGGAAGCGTCATATGCAAACGCAGAATGCGCTGTGATAACCGCCGTCGCTGCAAAACAGGTTTTTAGAATAGAGGAAGTTATTTTTTTCATAGCAATACTCTTGTCGATAATTAATTAGGATATTGTCTGTATACGTGCAACAATAAACTGCTTTATGAAACAAGCTGATACATACAGGGGAGGCGAGGATAGCATGACAAGGGGGAAATGTAAAAAATTACTGTGGGATTATGAATATAAACTGATATTACTCAACTAGATTAAATTTAATAAGGCGATTTGCCCATGACTTGATGAATGCCGAAGGATTAAAATAGAAAATGTCCACCTCCTGACATTTGTCACATCTGTTATAAAAAAGGTCGTCTGAAACCCGTGTAATAGGTTTCAGACGACCTTTCTATTATCAGGCGTTGTTTACCTGTTTCTCAAGATTATGCTTCTTTGTTTTCAGTAGCTTTTTGACGCAGACGCAGACTCAATTCGCGCAGCTGTTTGTCGTCCACCGCATTTGGCGCGTTAGTCAGCAGACATTGGGCGCGTTGGGTTTTCGGGAAGGCAATCACGTCGCGGATGGATTCGGCACCGGTCATCAACGTCACCAGACGGTCGAGGCCGAATGCCAAACCGCCGTGCGGAGGCGCGCCGAATTTCAGGTTGTCCAAGAGGAAACCGAATTTTTCCTGTTGCTCTTCGGGGCTGATTTTCAGTGCGGCGAACACTTTTTCCTGCACGTCGGCACGGTGGATACGGATAGAACCGCCGCCGATTTCCCAGCCGTTCAACACCATATCGTAGGCGCGTGCCAGGCAGTTTTCAGGATCGGACGCCATCAGGTCTTCATGGCCTGGCTTGGGCGAGGTGAACGGATGGTGCATGGCTGCCCAGCGGTCGCCGTCTTCGTCGTATTCGAACATCGGGAAATCGACAACCCACAAAGGTTTCCATTCGTCCACGAAGTAGCCGTTTTCCGCGCCGTGTTC
Source organism: Neisseria sp. Marseille-Q2251 (assembly GCF_940793045.1). Classification (NCBI taxonomy): domain Bacteria; kingdom Pseudomonadati; phylum Pseudomonadota; class Betaproteobacteria; order Neisseriales; family Neisseriaceae; genus Neisseria; species Neisseria sp. Marseille-Q2251. The sequence continues at coordinate 51,341 of NZ_CALNWV010000010.1, read as the reverse complement.
CAAGCCGACTTTGATACGCAGTGCGCCGATGGCTTCGTTCACGACTTTGGCTTTGTCTGCGCCGAAGAAGATGATGTCGCCGTTTTGCGCGCCGGTACGCTCGATGATTTCTTTCAGGGCATTTTCAGACAGGAATTTCACGATCGGAGATTGCAGGCCGCTGTCTTCGCCGTTGGAAAGGTTGCCGACATCGTTCACTTTGATGTACGCCAAACCTTTCGCGCCGTAAATGCCGACAAATTTGGTGTATTCGTCGATTTCTTTGCGGCTGAATTTCGCGCCGTTCGGTACGCGCAGGGCAACCACGCGGCCGCCTTTCATGTCGGCTGCGCCACGGAAGACTTTGAATTCTTCCGTTTTCATCAGGTCGGTCAGCTCGGTGAATTTCAGGTTGATGCGCATATCCGGTTTGTCGGAGCCGTAGTAGAACATGGCTTCGGCGTAAGGCATACGCGGAAAATCGCCCAAATCCACGCCCAGCGCGTCTTGGAAGACTTGTTTTGCCATGCCTTCGGTGATGTCCATGATTTCATCCTCATTCAAGAACGAGGTTTCCAAGTCGATTTGGGTGAATTCAGGCTGGCGGTCGGCGCGCAAGTCTTCGTCGCGGAAGCACTTGGTGATTTGGTAGTAACGGTCAAAACCTGCCACCATCAACAGTTGTTTGAATAATTGCGGCGATTGCGGCAGCGCGAAAAACTCGCCCGGATGAACGCGGCTCGGCACGAGGTAGTCGCGCGCGCCTTCGGGCGTGGAGCGGGTCAGCATCGGGGTTTCAATGTCGATGAAACCTTGCGCGTCTAGATAACGGCGAACACCCATAGCGACTTGATAACGCAGGCGCAGGTTGCGCTGCATCACCGGACGGCGCAGGTCGATAACGCGGTTGGTCAGGCGCACGTTTTCGCTGATGTTTTCATCGTCGATTTGGAACGGCGGCGTAGCGGCAGCGTTCAACACTTCGATTTCTTTGGCGAGGATTTCGATTTTACCGGAAATCATTTTGTCGTTGGTCGTACCTTCGGGACGGTTGCGCACGCGGCCGGTAATGCTCAAAACGTATTCGTTGCGGGCGGAATCGGCAGTGGCAAATGCTTCGGGCGTATCGGGGTCAATCACGACTTGGACGATGCCTTCGCGGTCGCGCAAGTCGATAAAAATCACACCGCCGTGGTCGCGTCGGCGGTGTACCCAGCCTTTGACGGTTACGGTTTGGTCTAAGTATTGCTCGCTGATCAGGCCGCAATAGTTGGTACGCATAAAATCACCTTTTTATATTGTTCAATTTGAAAAGAAGGAAAAGGTCGTCTGAAAAAAGACACCTTAATTGTTTTGTTCTTTACGCCATTCTGCCTTCAGAAAATTTAATTCTGCTTCCGTGGGCTTACCGTAAATGTAGATTTGATCCGGATTGTCTGCAGAAAAGGAGTCATCATTTTTATAAACAACATGATAAGCAGCGATATGTTGCTTGTCAGTTAGAATATACATGTTGTTGCCTCCGCAGTTATGCGGTTGGCACATGGTGGTGTAGTAATAGGTCTTGCCGCCGATTTTCACACTTTCCAGCGGCGGCATCGGACCTGCCATTTTACGCACCCAATTGTGCATGGGGGCTTTGGGTGCATGTTTGCTGACTTGTTCGTGCCAAAGCTTTTTGAAAGCGGGTTGTTTGTGCCAATCAAATAGAAATACCTCTTCGCCTTTACTGTTGGTTACAGGTGCGGAGACGGCTAGATTGGGCAGAAACAAGGCAAGCAGTAAAGCAGATAAATATTTCATGTTTATATTTTGAGGTTGAATAAACTTTCAGGCTGTTAGTTTATGCGTTCAGCTCGTCTGAAAATTTCAGTCATCACGATTTTCCCAACGCCAAAGTATAGTGGATTAAATTTAAATCAGGACAAGGCGACGAAGCCGCAGATAGTACAGATAGTACGGCAAGGCGAGGCAACGCCGTACTGGTTTAAAGTTAATTCACTATACAACAGCTAAAAACAATAATGACAATGTAAATAGCCATGAATCAAGGCCAAAACGACCATGTGTCATGTGTTTACCATCTCTAGTTTATTTTTCTAAACATCGTATTTCGGCTTGGGCTTTGAGCGGCAAGTCATCCGGCATCACCATGCCCAACGAAATCACATATTTCAATGCTTCGTCCACGCTCATATCGAGTTCGCGCACGTCGCTTTTTTTCACCATGATGTAATAGCCGCCGGTCGGGTTGGGCGTGGTCGGCACATAGACGGAAAGATAGTCGTCATCGTGCGGCAGGCTGCCTTTGAGTTTGTCGGGAATATGCCCTGATACAAAGGCAATCGTCCAAATATTGGGTTGCGGGAACGGAACCAGCACGGGCGTTCTGAACGAGCGGCTACTGTCGGAGAGCAGGGACTCGGATACTTTTTTGACGCTGGAATAGATGGACTTGACGACGGGAATCCGTCCCAACAGGCTGTCCCATGCGGCGAGGATTTGACGCCCCAAAACGTTGGCGGCGAACACGCCGGTCAGAAACAAGACGACGATGGCGGCAATGATGCCCAAACCGGGAATGTTGAATCCCCAGAAATATTGGGGCTGCCATTGCTCGGGCAGCAGACTGATCAGCCGGTCGGCGGCAGATATGATATAGCTGACCGCCCAAATGGTTACGGCTATCGGCAGCCACACCAACATGCCTGTAATCAGATATTTTTTTAATGCCTTGGCAACTTTTCCGCCTTCGGCCGTTTGTTCTGTCATCTTCTGTGTTATTCCGACAAATATCGCCCAAACGTTGCATTATACGCGTTTGGGCGATAGGAAACGAGTGTTTTTAATATGGGGAGCGGTTTGTTTTGCTTTCAGACGACCTGCGTGCAACATGGTATAAAAGGTCGTCTGAAAACAAGATTCGGCATTAAATTCCGTCCCAGTCGTTGAACATCAGACCGATGCCGATGCCGTTTTGTTTGTGGTTGTAATCAATCAGGCTTTCGCCGTAGCCGTGAAAGCCGCGCACGACGCCTTTGAGTTTGCCTTTAATCGGGAAAGTATAGGCGGCTTCAACCGCGCCGTGTCCGGTTTTCGGATTGTAGCGCAGCAGGGACGAAATATTCTGTTTGTCGTTCAGACGGTATTGCAGCTTCAAATCGCCATGACCCATGTAGTCGGTAATGTCGGGATTGTCGTTGTTTTCACCGGTCTGATCGAATGCGCGCATCCACACGCGCGGGATGACGGTCAGTTTGCCCCATTCCATTCCTGCCAGCGCGTAAACTCGGTTCCATGAGCGGGATTCGGGGCGGCTTTGTCCGTTGGATTGGTGGACGAAGCCTACGCCGACCATACGCAGTTTGCCGCCGAACGGTAAATCAGCCTTCACGGGCTGGGTCAAGAAGATTTCGGGTTCGTAATCGGTATTGCGGAACGGCGCGGATTTTCTGCCTTGGTTGTAAATCTGCCAATCGGATTTTTGGGTGTAGCCGAACCACAAATCCGCGCGGGTTTTAAACAAATCTTCGGCGATTTTGCTTTTGAACGAAACTTGCAGTTTGGTTTCTATGTGTTTCTGTTCGCTGAATTTTTCCTGATTGGTCGTGCCGCGCGAAGGGGAATGGGGATGAAGGTTGGGCGAGCTGTTGTACCATGCGGGCATGAGGTACATGGGATTGTGCTCGCGCACGCTCAACAAGCCGCGCGAGTCGTTTTTGTCTAAATCGTACATCAGGCTCAATGGCGTGTAGGCATCGGCTGTGGTGCGGAGATTGTCTTCCGAAAGGGTGGATTGCTCTTTATTTTCGTCAAACACAATTGTCGCCGCTTTTTTCTCACGGCTGGTGCTGATGGTTTTGGGCAAATCGACCGGCGCTTTGGCGGCTTCTTCGCGAATGACGGGCAGCGGTGCTTGCGGCGGCAGTTGCGCCGAGTAAATGCTGTCGTAACACGCTAAACGGGTGGCATTGTCTTGAATGGAGGTGCATTGCAAAGCCGTGTCGGCATAGGCGACAGGGGCGGTGGCTCCGCCGACAAGGATAAGCATCAAGGCGCGCCGGCATTTGGAGAATGACGGTTTTCCGTTTTCCAGGGTATCGCTTTGCGCCAAATTGTGTTTCAACATCTTGTTCATCATTTCATTCATGGGATTGCCGATTGGATGTTTTCAGACGACCTTTTGCCTGAAAATCGGGATTAATCGTTTTAAAAACAGATTAAACCGCATTTTACCGCCTTGCGCCTTCTTTACGGCGGGTCGTCTGAAAAGTTTACATCAACTTGCACCATATACGGCAATGCCCCTGAAAGGTTAAGACCTCAGGGGCATCGTTATCTGCTTGCCTGTCCCGACGCGATAACACGCCAAGGCGATGGGCGAAAAAGATTAAGCCAATGCTTTTACTTTGGCAGACAGACGGCTCTTATGGCGGGCTGCTTTGTTTTTGTGGAATACGCCTTTGTCAGCGATACGGTCGATGACTTTGACGGACTCTTGGTAAACTGCTTGAGCAGCAGCTTTGTCGCCGGCTTCAACTGCTTTCAACACTTTTTTCACTGCGGTACGGAATGCAGTACGCAGGCTGGCGTTGTGGGCGCGTTGTTTAACCGATTGGCGGGCACGTTTGCGGGCTTGTGCGCTGTTTGCCATATTGAATATCTCCTGAAAAAATAAATTCTGTAAACGCGCAATTTTAAAGACAGATTTCTCTATATGCAAGTATTTTCTCTGTTTGCGCGCGCAAATCGACCGTATTTTGCCCAAAAACGACATCTTGCGCAACGCCGTTTTCCCGAGTCTGGGAAATCGTGCCTTATTTCAATAAAAATCAGTCAGATATTGCTTTGAGTTCTCACCTACTTCCATTACAATAGCCCCGCTTTGCGCCGGGGTATTGATGGGGTGCAGAGTGTTCATTTTCTGTTAACAATCTTTCATCAGGAATCTGCCCGTATGAAAAAATCCGTATTAGCCGTATTGGCGGCATTATCGCTGGCCGCTTGCGGCGGTGGCGAGAAAAAAACCGAGCAACCTCAAGCAGGCAGCGCGCCTGCTGCCAATGCCGAAGCAGCCGCCACCGATACTTTGAACATCTACAACTGGTCGAACTACGTTGACGAGAGTACCGTTGAAGACTTCAAAAAAGCCAATAATCTGAAGCTGACCTACGACCTTTACGAAAACAACGAAACCCTCGAAGCCAAAATGCTGACCGGCAAATCCGGCTATGATTTGGTTGTTCCCGGTATTGCTTTCCTGCCCCGCCAAATCGAAGCGGGTGCTTATCAGAAAGTCAATAAAGACCTGATTCCTAATTACAAAAACATCGATCCCGAATTGTTGAAAATGCTGGAAACTGCCGATCCGGGCAACCAGTATGCCGTGCCTTACTTCTCCGGTGTCAACACTTTGGCAATTACGGCAAAGGGTAAAGAGCTTTTGGGTGGCAAGCTGCCTGAAAACGGTTGGGATTTGCTGTTCAAGCCTGAGTACACCAATAAACTGAAATCATGCGGCATCGCCTTGTGGGATACGCCGAGCGAAATGTTCCCGATTTTGTTGAACTACTTGGGTAAAGATCCTAAAGGTACAAATCCTGATGATTTGAAAGCAGCGGCGGAAGTGCTGAAAACCATCCGTCCTGATGTAAAACGTTTCAGTCCGTCTATCATTGACGAACTGGCGCGCGGCGACATCTGTCTCGCAGCAGGTAACGGCGGCGATTTGAACTTGGCGAAAGCCCGTTCCGAAGAAGTGAAAAACAATGTCGGTATTGAAGTCTTGACGCCGAAAGGCATGGGCTTTTGGATTGAATCTTGGCTGATTCCCGCCGATGCGAAAAACATCGCCAATGCCCACAAATACATCAACTACACGCTTGATCCCGACGTTGCGGCGAAAAACGGTATTGCCGTTACCTTCGCACCTGCAAGCAAACCGGCGCGCGAGAAAATGCCTGCCGAATTGGTTAACACCCGCTCCATCTTCCCGAATGCTCAGGATATGAAAGACGGTTTTGTGATGCCGCAAATGAGTTCGGATGCGAAGAAACTGTCGGTTAATCTGTGGCAGAAAATCAAAGTCGGTTCAAACTAATCGTTTGATGCTTTGAAGTGAAAGGTCGTCTGAAAACCTTGGATTGGGTTTTCAGACGACCTTTTCTTATTTTGGTTTCGGGGTGGTGTGCATGGATTGATCTTGGGTAAGGTGTTGTTTTGATATTGGATTTGGCTGTGATTTGTTTGTGTTGATTTATAGTGGATTAACTTTAAACCAGTACGGCGTTGCCTCGCCTTGCCGTACTATCTGTACTGTCTGCAGCTTCGTCGCCTTGTCCTGATTTAAATTTAATCCACTATAGTTTAAAGTAAGTCGGCTGTGTTTGTGATGAATTTTTAAAAGCAAAGAAAAAAAGCACAGTTTGTTTAAACTGTGCTTTAAGAATTTGGCACGCCCACGGGGAATCGAACCCCGGTTACCGCCGTGAAAGGGCGATGTCCTAACCGCTAGACGATGGGCGCGGATAAATTTTGTTGGCGCACCCGGAGCGATTCGAACGCCCGACCCTCTGGTTCGTAGCCAGATACTCTATCCAACTGAGCTACGGGTGCATTTCCATCACTTCGCGACTGCGTCGTGAATCAAGAAGACCGAATAATATACAAGCTGTCGGCGGCTGTCCAGCATTTTCTGGATAAAAATATTTATAATAAAATAACAATATGAAAATAAAGGATATTAATTATCGTAAAATGCCCACTCCCGATAAATCTTGCGCCATTTTTGCGGCGGCGTTGTCTGTCATGCCGCCAACGAAATCTAAGATTTTCATGTAGGCGCGATACAGGCTGTCGGTTTCTTGGATGGGGTCGTGGTTTTTTAGCAATTCAAGCGCGAGGGATTGGCGTACATCGACTTGTTTTTCTGCAATCATGGCGTATGCGGCGGGAACCAATAAATCCAAAATAGAACCGAGACACGGGAAGGTGGCGATTTCGGTCATGAGTTTGGTACGGTGGCGGAAAATGCGTGTGCGGGCAAGTTCTTTGGCTTTCTCTAAAGTGTTTTGAACTTGCGGGCTGCACAACGCCAATAGGTCTTTGCCTTTGAAGTTGCCGTTTAGCAGGTCGGATTGGTGCATCATGAAAGTCTGGGCGACGTCTTCTATCGCTTTGCCGATGGCGATGCCGCGCAACATGGCGCAACGTTGGCGGCTGGATTGTGCGTGCCAAGTGCTTTCTTCAAAGGTAAGTTCGGATAATACGCTTTCTATTTCGGCGTCGCTCAGTAGATCCAATTCGACTGCGTCCTCCAAGTCTAAGAGGGCATAGCAGATGTCGTCCGCCGCTTCCATCAAGTAGGACAAGGGATGGCGCACCCAGCAGTCTGTTCCTGATTCAATCAGTCCCAATTCGTCTGCAACGCGGCGGATGAAGGGTAATTCGGTTTGATAAATATTGAATTTTTTTCTTCCGTTGGGATGTTGCGTCGTCCAAGGGTATTTCAGCAGTGCGCCTATGGCGGCAGAGGTTAGGCGCATGCCGCCTGCGTCGGGATACATTTCCAAGCTTGCCGTGATACGCAGGCTGTGGGCATTGCCTTCATAGGTTTGGATGTCGTTGCGCTCTGCTTCGTTTAATGTCTGTAAAAACGGCTGGTTTTTGGGATTGCGGAACCAGTCGCGCAATGCGTCTTCTCCGGTGTGTCCGAACGGCGGGTTGCCTAGGTCGTGCGCAAGGCAGGCGACTTGGACGACGGCGCCGATATCGCTCGGCGTATTGTTTTCCGGTAAAAAACCGCCTACCTGCAGCATCACGCCTACACGGTTGCCGATACTGCGCCCGACGCTGGCGACTTCGACGCTGTGTGTGAGGCGGTTGTGGGTCAGGTCGTGTTCGGCTAGAGGGTGGACTTGGGTTTTACGTCCCAATCTGCGGAATGCGCCGGAGAACACGACGCGGTCGTAGTCGATATGGAAGTCGGTGCGTAAAGCGTCGGCTCCTTCTTGGGTGGAAGGCGTGACGGTCGGGATGATTTCGCCGTTTTTCGTGCGGAAACGTTGTGAGGAGAGTAGATTTTTCCAATTCATCTGCATGAAATTGCTCCTTGCGGGTTTTCAGACGAGCTGTGTAGGATGGACGGGATATTACTGCATTGCGGGACGGTTTGAAATCCCGATTGGCGTAGGGCGGCTGCTTGGGTTGCGGGTCTGAACAGGACTTTGTTTTTCAGTTACAATACGCGCTTATTATAATGATCGACAGTTTGAAGAGACGCGATGAAAGAACATAAGGCCCGGAAACGCTTCGGGCAGAATTTTTTGCAGGACACGCGGATTATTGCCGATATTGTCAACGCCGTGCGTCCGCAGGCGGATGATGTGGTGATTGAAATCGGACCGGGCTTAGCGGCGATTACCGAGCCTTTGGCGAAGAAGCTGAACCGCCTGCACGTTATCGAAATCGACCGCGACATCGTACGTCGTCTGAAAACGCTGCCGTTTGCGGATAAGCTCGTGATTCATGAAGGCGATGTATTGCAGTTTGATTTCAACAGCATCGCGGGCAAAAAGAAAATTGTCGGCAACCTGCCGTACAACATTTCCACGCCGCTTTTGTTCAAGCTGGCGGAGGTGGCGGACGATGTCGTCGATATGCATTTTATGCTGCAAAAGGAAGTGGTCGAGCGCATGGTTGCCGCGCCGAAAAGCAACGACTACGGCCGCTTGGGCGTAATGCTGCAATATTTTTTTGATATGGAGCTGTTGATTGACGTGCCGCCCGAATCGTTTGACCCTGCGCCGAAAGTGGATTCTGCAGTGGTGCGCATGATTCCGGTGAAACACCGCATCGGCAAGGCGGACGATTTCGAGCATTTCGCCAAACTGGTGAAACTTGCCTTCCACCAACGCCGCAAAACCATACGCAACAATCTGAAAGAGCTTGCCGGCGACGAGGATTTACAGGCAGTCGGCATCAGCCCGCAAGACCGCGCCGAACACATCGCGCCGGAGAAATATGTGGAACTGAGCAATTATCTCGTCCGTAAGGTCGTCTGAAAAATAGGGGATGGAATGCTTAAAAAATATCTTTGGGGCGGGGTAGTCATATTCATTGCAGGTACGGTGTTTGCCTTAGGCGGTATCGGTGGGAAGAAAGGTGATTTGCTGAGTAAGGCAAAGGCTGGTGATGCAGATGCACAATATATGCTGGCAGAGCAGTTGGAAATGACCACTGACCCTGTGAATCTCAAGAAGAGTGAGTTTTACTATTGGCTCAAGAAAGCTGCAAAAAACGGCAATGGTCAGGCACAGGATTTACTCCATGATATTGATGCTGAATATGATAGAAAGGCTTTGGAAGACGAACTTGCACCTAACGGTTCGCAAAAATTGATGGATGAAGTCGCCAAGCTGGAAAGGCAGAAACGGAAAAATTATCCGTTAATCAAGGAAAAATTGTTTAAAGCGGGGACGTTGGGGAATTTTTCGGCTCTGGTGAAAACCGCATGGCTATTTGGAAATCAGGATGCTGCGCGGGAATATGGCGTGCCTTTCCATCCTTTGAAAGCCTGTATTTTGTCGGTATATACCAATAATCGTTATGGTGATCTGAATAAGGATGCAATGGATGTATTGTGCAGCGGTATTTACTATGAACACAATGCGAAAAAAATAGATGGCTATGTTAAACGTATCGAAGATAAACCAGCCAAAATCTGGTCAATTTTAGAGAATGTAAAATAAACATGATTAAATTCAAAAACGTACATAAACATTTCAAAGACCTGCACGTCATCAACGGCGTCAATCTGGAAGTGAAGCAGGGTGAAGTGGTGGTGGTTTGCGGACCTTCGGGTAGCGGCAAATCGACGCTCATCCGTACCGTCAACCAGCTTGAAAGCATTGAGAGCGGCGAGATTTGGGTGGACGGTATCAATGTTGCCGATCCGCAGACGGATTTGAACAAGGTGCGTGAGGAGGTGGGTTTTGTGTTCCAAGGCTTCAATCTGTATCCGCATCTGACCGTATTGGAAAACATCATCCTGTCGCCGATGAAGGTGAAAAAACAAAGCCGCGAACAGGCTGAGGAAAAGGCGATGGAGCTGTTGGAACGCGTGGGTTTGGCGCATAAAAAAGATGCATTCCCCAGCCAGCTTTCCGGCGGACAGCAGCAGCGCGTGGCGATTGCGCGCGGGCTGGCGATGGAGCCGCGAGTGATGCTGTTTGACGAACCGACTTCCGCGCTCGACCCGGAAATGGTCGGCGAAGTGTTGAAAGTGATGCAGGATTTGGCGGAAAGCGGCATGACCATGATGTGTGTTACACATGAAATGGGCTTTGCGCGCGAAGTGGCAGACCGCATTATTTTCGTGGATAAAGGGCAGATTTTGGAAAACGAAACGCCTGAAGAGTTTTTTACCAATCCGAAACACGAACGCGCCAAACAGTTCTTGCAGCAAGTGATGACGCATTAACAGCTTGTCAAAAGGTCGTCTGAAAGACAGATTGAGGCTTTCAGACGACCTTTGGCGAATGCAACCGACATCTCTAAAGACAAGACAATAAAACAATGAAAATGACAGACATTCTTCATAGGTATTATGGTGACTTTGATCTGATAAAGGAAAAATGGAATGAAGACTATGAAAGCATTTTGATTAAGACAAAGTGTGATCAAAAATATAAAAGATGCCGTTTGGCAAAGAAAACACCCAAAAAAGAAGGCTACTTTACAGTCTTTTGGAAAAAAGACCAAGAGAACAAAAATATCCCTTATACCGATGAGGACTTGGGCGATAAACTGCTTATTGTCGTGATAGACGGCTGTCATTGCGGTTTATTTATAATTCCCAAAGAGGTGGCTATCAGTAAAAAAATTCTCTCTACAAAGGATTGTAAAGGAAAGATGTCCATGCGATTTTATCCACCCTGGTGCACAAATTTAAATAAAACAGCCCAGAAAACACAAAAATGGCAAATGGATTATTTTAGAATAGATATAGACGGTAAAGAGACTATCTCCGATTTTGCCGTAGCAAAGGAAAACCATGTATTTTGTTGACCGTACCGCCGTCGTGCTTAAGCCGACCGCCCGTTTTTTGGAATGGCTGAAATCCGCCGATGAAAATATGCCCGACCTGACCATCGAGCAAATCCGTGCCAACTGCTCCGTATTCCTCGTGCCGCAGTTTGACGAGCCGGAAGCCGTGATTGCCTATTTTGACGAACGCTACCAACAGATTTTCGAGGCGGAACTCGCAGGCTGGGACATCGACAAAAGCAAGTGGCCGCAAGACATGAGCCTGAAGGCGTTTTGGGAATTTTTCGATACCGAAATCCACGATATGGTTTTGGACATGGAAGAAGCGGAATTGAGCATTACGCCCGTGTTCGACAATATGATGTAGGGCGATGCGCGCTTTTCAGACGACCTTGAAGCCGTCCCGTTCTTTAAAAGCCTTGTCCGTTTTGTTGCATTTGTCCGCAGTGGCCGTGTGCCTGATATGGTTTTACGGCTGGATGATGTGGTTCGGGCTGGCGGCGTTGGCGGGCAGTTTTGTCCACGTTTGGCGCGTGGTGAATTTGCGGACGGCGGGTGCGGTAAAGAAAATCGCCATCGACCGCCATGCGCGCGCTTCCGTATTTTGCGGAAACGGAGAAGGGCAGGGCGCGGTGTTGGACGGTGCGACCATGCTGACTCCTTACGCTTTGTTTTTGCAGTGGAACGCCGACGGCAAAACGATACGGCAATGCGTCACGCCCGATATGGCGGATAAAGAATCTTACCGTCGTCTGAAAGTTTGGGCGCGCTGGTGTCAGGTTCAGGATGCCGGGCATCCGCTTTAATTCGGTAAAGCGGTTTTCCGCCTTGTCCTTGTCAAATTAAACCCAATATAAAAACAGTCCACACAAGCAGCCGAAGCCGTCCCCATTATGCCGAAACGACGGTTTCAGACGACCTTTTGAAAAACGAAACACACATGAAAACATTACAAGACTGGCTCTCGCATTTGGAAACCGCCCACAGCGGCGGCTTAATCGACATGGGCTTGGAACGCACGGGCGAAGTGAAAAAACGCATGAAGCTCGAGCCGCAATGCCCCGTCGTCGTTGTTGCGGGAACAAACGGTAAAGGTTCGGTTTGCGCCTATCTGACGCAGATTTACAAACAGGCAGGCTTCAAAGTCGGTACTCTGACCAGCCCGCATTTATTGCGTTACAACGAACGCATCGCCGTCAACGCCGAGCCGGTTTCAGACGACCTCATCACCGCTTCCTTCGAGCGCATCGAAGCGGCACGCGGCGAAATATCGCTAACCTATTTTGAATTCAATGCCTTGGCGGCGGTCGATATCTTCATTCGCGAACAAGTCGATGTAATGATATTGGAAGTCGGCTTGGGCGGACGTTTGGACGCGGTCAATGTGTTCGACTGCGATTGCGCGGTGGTTACCAGCGTGGATTTGGACCATCAGGCGTTTTTGGGCGATACGGTCGAACAGGTCGGTTTTGAAAAAGCAGGCGTGTTCCGCAGCGGCAAACCTGCAATCTGCGGGCAAAACCCTGCGCCCGAATCGTTGGTCGCACACGTCGAAGCCATAGGCGCGAAGTTGTTGATGGTACAGCGCGATTTCGATTTTTCCTCGTTAGAAAATATCCAATGGAACTACCGCTTCCATCCGCAGCATTCAGACGACCCCGCGCGCAACCGCAATTCCCTGCCGTTCCCCGCATTGCGCGGCGCATATCAACTCTCTAACGCCGCCTGTGCGTTGACCGTGTTGGAATGTTTGAATGACAAATTGCCGGTGGACATCGGCGCCATCAAGCGCGGTTTGCTGCTGGTTGAAAACCCCGGACGTTTCCAAGTCCTGCCCGGCCGTCCGCTGACCGTTTTGGATGTCGGACACAATCCCCACGCCGCCCGCGCCCTGCGCCGCAGCCTGATTAATTTAGCGTTTGCACAAAAACGCACCGCCGTATTCAGTATGTTGTCCGACAAAGATATAGACGGCGTGTTGGAAATCGTTAAAGACCAGTTTGACGAGTGGTATATCGCGCCTTTGGACGTGCCGCGCGGCATGACGGCGGAAGCCTTGCAGGCGAAACTGGAAGCACAAAATATCGAAAATATACAAACTTTTACCTCCGTTCGAGAGGCGTACCGCGCAGCTTTGGCGAAGGCGGGTGAAAATGATAGAATTGTTGTTTTCGGCTCATTTCATACCGTTGCCGACGTGATGGCGGCGTTGTAAAAGGAAATCTCCATGTCTGACAATAAGCAAAATGAAGTTCTGACCGGTTACGAACAGCTCAAACGCCGCAACCGCCGCCGCTTGGTTATGGCATCGGGGTTGGTGGCGGCATCGACCGTTTTATTGGGCGTCACCCTGTCAACCGGACCGGAAAACAAGCAAGAAGAAAACGCCCAAACTACAACCATCCAACAGAATAATGCCAACGCAGAACCTGCCAACCTGGCGGATGCGACCGTGTTGGAACCCTCTACCAAAGAAGATTTGGAAGCAGCGGCAGAAGCGGCCAAAAATGCCGATGCCGAAGTAGCGGACAAACCGCAGGAAACTGCCGCGCCGGAGCAAAATGCGCATGCACAAGCCGAGCCGCAACCTGATGCACCGCCGGCAGCGCCCGAAGATGTAGGCCCACCTTTGGTGCTGATTAACGATACGCTGTCAGACAGCGACATCAAAGGTTTGGAAGAATCCGAGAAAATCCAAAAAGCCGAAGCCGCCAAACGCGAAACAGCCGCACGCCGCGCGGAAGAGCGCCGCCGTAATCGTGAAGAGCAGCGTAAAGCGCAGCAGCTTCAAGCACAAGAAGCAGCGGAGCGAGAAGCCAATGCCGCCGCACGCAAACGCGCCCTTCAAGCCGCTAAAGCCGAGAAGGCGGAACGTGCCGCCGCAGCCGAACGCAACAAACTGGCACAATTGGAAAAAGCTGAAAAAGCTGTTGCCGAACGTAAGGCGTTAAAAGCCAAAGAAGAAGCGGCGGCGAAACACAAAGCGGCAGCGGAAAAAGCCAAAGAAGCCGTCACAGCATCCGCATCCGAACCTAAAGAAAGAATTCGGGTAGATGCTTCCAAATACGAAAAAATCGAAACAGCCAACAAAAAAGCTTCTGCGGTAAGAGAAGCCGAAGCGAAAGTTGCCAAAGCCAAAGCCGAGCCGACAGCCAAGGCAGAGAAAACCGTTGCTGCCGAAAGGTCGTCTGAAAAAGCAAAAACCAAAACCGCCGAAGTCAAATCAGGTAAAAAAGCCGCGATTCAGGCAGGTTATGCTGAAAAAGAACGCGCCTTGAGCCTGCAACGCAAAATGAAAGCGGCAGGTATCGACTCAACCATTACCGAAGTGATGACGGATAAAGGCAAGGTTTACCGCGTCAAATCAGGTGCATACAAAAACGCCTACGACGCCGAACGCGACTTGAACAAACTGCGTGTGCACGGCATTGCCGGACAGGTAACCAATGAATGATATTCCGTTAGCCGACATACTCGCCTTCGGCGTGATTGCGGCGTGTATCGTGATGTCGATGATACGCGGCGTCATTGCCGAAGCGGGTTCGCTGTTTGCGTGGGTGATTTCCTTTTTGTTGGCTAAAACGTTTGCCGTGCCGTTTTCGGAAGTGGCGTTTAAATCGATTCAACCGCGCGCCTTGGGCGTTGCCATTTCATTTGTCGTGATTTTCTTTTTGGCGCGTTTTTTACAGCAGTTTTTGCGCACCATACTGACCAACGCAGCGTCATCGATGGGCTTGGGAAGCGTCAACAGGGTATTGGGCGGCGTGTTCGGCGCAGCCAAAGGCGTATTGCTGGTGACTTTGGCGGTCATGGTCTGCGCCCACACCGATTTGCCGGAAACGGAAGATTGGCAAAGCTCATACAGTATTCCTTATTTCCAATCATTGTCTGAAGTCATCATGCCTTATCTGCCCGGACAGAAGGACAAGACGGAAGATAAGGCGGAATTGTAAACCGACCGGTTTCAGACGACCTCGATTACATCAAAGGTCGTCTGAAACCGGTTTTTCATGAGGGTTAAAAGTTAGGTAGCTATATTTGCCGATCGCGCTGCTTATAGTCTGAATCTCCGATGGAGGTATGGGCGGGGTGGTGGTAAGGCAATGAAATAAAAGCGTTTATAGTGAATTTGGATTTAATTTTCGATGCCTCGTGTTGTCGGATTGATTCATCAATAAGTCATAGTCTGTATTCGACTTCGAGCGAAACGGATGAATGATTGTCAACAATTTGGGCAACTTTGTCCGATTTATTCTATAATTCTAGTTTCCAAGTTAACCTCGAATTCGGAGAAGACGATATGTGCGGTGTATTAGGTTTGGTCAGCCATGAGCCGGTAAACCAGCTTCTGTACGACGGTTTGCAAATGTTGCAGCACAGGGGGCAGGATGCGGCGGGCATTGTAACGGCCGAAGGCGGCACGTTCCATATGCACAAAGGCAAAGGCATGGTGCGCGAAGTGTTCCGCACACGCAATATGCGCGATTTGGTTGGCAACGCGGGCATCGCCCACGTCCGTTATCCTACGGCGGGCAATGCGGGCAGCAGCGCGGAGGCGCAGCCTTTCTACGTCAGCTCGCCTTTCGGCATCGTTTTGGCGCACAACGGCAACCTCACCAATACCGCCGAACTGTATGAAAACGTGTGCAACAAACACCTGCGCCACGTCAACACCAGCTCCGATTCCGAAGTCTTGCTCAACGTATTCGCGCACGAATTGCGCCGCGAAGTCTCTAAAAACGCCAATCCCCACCAGCTCAATATCGACAATATTTTCAACGCCGTTGCTGAAGTCCACCGCCTGGTGCGCGGCGCATACGGCGTGGTTGCCATGATTGCGGGCTACGGCATGGTCGCATTCCGCGATCCTTACGGCATCCGTCCGTTGGTATTGGGTTCGCAAACCGACGAGGCAGGCAGGAAATCCTATGCCGTCGCCTCCGAATCCGTTGCCTTCAATGCGCTTGCCTACGATTTGGAACGCGATATCCAGCCGGGCGAAGCAGTATTCGTCGGCTTTGACGGCACACTGATTGCCCGTCAATGCAGCGACCGCGCCAAACTCAGTCCCTGCCTGTTTGAATACGTCTATTTTGCCCGTCCCGACTCCGTGATCGACGGCGTATCGGTTTACCAATCGCGTTTGGACATGGGCGTGTCGCTGGCGGAAAAAATCAAACGCGAGCTGCCTGTGGACGACATCGACGTCGTGATGCCCATTCCCGACACCAGCCGCCCCAGCGCGATGGAACTTGCCGTTCACCTCAAAAAGCCTTACCGCGAAGGTTTGATTAAAAACCGCTATATCGGCCGCACCTTTATCATGCCCGGTCAGGCGACGCGCAAAAAATCCGTGCGCCAAAAACTCAGCCCGATGGAAACCGAGTTTGAAGGCAAAAGCGTATTGCTGGTGGACGACTCCATCGTGCGCGGGACGACCAGCCGCGAAATCGTCGAAATGGTACGCGCAGCGGGCGCACGCAAAGTCTATATCGCCTCCGCCGCACCCGAAGTGCGCTATCCCAATGTGTACGGCATCGATATGCCCACGCGCGAAGAATTGATTGCCAACGGACGCAGCGCGGCGGAAATTGCCGCCGAAATCGGCGCGGACGGCATCGTTTTCCAAAATCTGAGCGATTTGGAAGCCGTCGTCAAAGCACTCAATCCGAAAATCGAATCCTTCGATTCTTCCTGTTTCAACGGCATCTATCAAACCGGCGACATCGACCAAGCCTACCTCGACCGCCTGTCCGCCGAAAAATCCGGCTGCGGCGGCTTGAAAGTCCATCCGAGCCGGATGGAACACAGCATCAGCATCAGCGATACGGGTGACGAAGAATAAAACCGGATTAAACGATTAAGACAAAAGGTCGTCTGAAACGGGATCATGTTTCAGACGACCTTTGTATAGTGGATTAACTTTAAACCAGTACGGTGTTGCCTCGCCTTAGCTCAAAGAGAACGATTCTCTAAGGTGCTGAAGCACCAAGTGAATCGGTTCCGTACTATCTGTACTGTCTGTGGCTTCGTCGTCGCCTTGTCCTGATTTTTGTTAATCCACTATATTATTTTTAACGGCAAGATTATGAGTACCGAAAACAAAAACTACATCACGCCCGTCGGCTGGCAGGCATTGAAAGACGAGCTGTATCAGCTGGTCAATAAAGAACGCCCCGAAATCGTCCAAATCGTCAACTGGGCGGCAAGCAACGGCGATCGCAGCGAAAACGGCGACTATCTTTACGGCAAACGCCGTATGCGCGAAATCGACCGCCGCATCCGTTTCCTGACCAAGCGTTTGGAAGCCGCCGTCGTCGTTGATCCCGAATTGCGCGAAGCGACCGACCAAGTGTTTTTCGGCGCAACCGTCGGGCTGTTGCGCGGCGACGGGCGCGAGCAAACCGTCAAAATCGTCGGCGTCGATGAAATCGATACCGCGCAAAACAAAATTTCTTGGATTTCCCCGTTGGCGCGTTGTTTGATTAAAGCGAGGGAAGGGGACGAAGTCGTCTTGAATACGCCGGAAGGGCGCGAAGAGATTGAGATTTTGTCGGTGGAATACATACGGATTGATTGAGCGGCAGTCGGATTATGCCGTATTTGTCGAGATGAAAAGGTCGTCTGAAAACATCAAGGTTTTCAGACGACCTTTTGTTTGAAGCCGCCGCTTCGCAAACTGACCTGTCCGCTGGATGTAATAATCTTTCTTTTGAGCCAAAGCAAGGCGGCGCGACCGCATTTTAGGTTTAATACACTATTGTTTTTTATCCGATAAGACCGTACACCGGCATCCCCTCAACACTGCCCTACCGCGACAGTTTTGCCGTCTTTCAAAAGCGGCGTTCCCACCTCAATCCACTTTAAGGAAAATCATGGTTTCGCGCGATTTATACCCACAGGAAATTTTACAGGTCGTCCTCGATAAAAGCTGTGCCAAGGCACAATCCAGCGTTTCCACGCTGGCGGTTTTGAGCGTTTTGGCGGGCGGATATATCGGCTTCGGTTATCTTGCCTATTTGAAAGTGGTCAGCGGCATCCCGCACGAATGGGGCGGCTTGGCAACTTTACTCGGCGCGGCAATGTTCCCCATCGCCTTGGTCTGCATCCTGCTCGGCGGCGGCGAGCTGGTAACAAGCAATATGATGATTATGTCTTTGGGGCGTTTGGCAGGGCGGATTTCTACGAAAATGCTGCTGCGCAACTGGGTTGTCGTGTGTCTGGGCAATTTGGCGGGTACGCTGGCGATGGCGTTTTTCCTCGGACACTATGTCGGCATGACCGAAGGCAGCGTGGCGGAAAAAACGATTGCGGTGGCGGAAGCCAAAGTCCACATGGATTTCGGCAGGGCTTTCGTCTCGGCGGTCGCGTGTAACTGGATGGTGTGTATGGGCGCGTGGCTGCACTTTGCCGCCAAGCATACGGCAGGGCGGATGTTGGCGATTTGGTTTCCCGTAATGATTTTCGTATTAAACGGCTTCCAACACCTTGTCGCCAATATGTTCGTCATCCCCGCCGGTATTTTGGCGGGCGCAGACATTACATGGGGGCAGTTTTTCTTCAACATGATTCCCGTGTTTTTAGGCAATGTCTTAGGCGGCGCATCGTTTGTCGGCGCGTCGTACCTTTATACTTATAAAGATACGCTGAAAGATTGCGCCGAATAAGTGCCTTTGCGAACAACAAAACCTGCTTCAAAAAGCAGGTTTTGCCGTTTCAGACGACCCCTGTGCCGATTGCCGATGCAGTCCGTCTGATATAATGCTGCCTGAAAATAATCAGATACATGAAACACATGACTCAAGCCTCCCTCCCGCCCCGCCGCCTGTCCGTTGCCCCCATGCTCGACTGGACTGACCGGCACTACCGCTATCTCGCCCGCCAGATTACCCGCAACACATGGCTTTACAGCGAAATGGTCAATTCCGGCGCCATCGTCTATGGCGACAAAGACCGCTTTTTGATGTTTAACGAAGGCGAACAGCCCGTCGCCCTGCAACTGGGCGGCAGCGACCCGTCCGATTTGGCGAAGGCGGCCAAAGCAGCCGAAGAATACGGCTACAACGAGGTCAACCTCAACTGCGGCTGCCCCAGCCCGCGCGTGCAGAAAGGCTCGTTCGGCGCGTGTCTGATGAACGAAGTCATGCTGGTTGCCGACTGCCTCAACGCCATGCAGGATGCGGTCAAAATTCCCGTTACCGTCAAACACCGCATCGGCGTGGACAGGCAGACCGAATATCAAACCGTTGCCGATTTCGTCGGCACGCTGCACGACAAAACCGCCTGCAAAACCTTCATCGTCCACGCCCGCAACGCATGGCTGGACGGGCTTTCCCCCAAAGAAAACCGCGACGTTCCACCGTTGAAATACGATTACGTTTACCGCCTGAAAAAAGAGTTTCCCGATCTGGAAATCATCATCAACGGCGGCATCACCACCAACGAAGCAATCGCCGGACACCTGCAACACGTTGATGGCGTAATGGTCGGACGCGAGGCATACCACAACCCGATGGTCATGCACGAATGGGACAGACTGTTTTACGGCGACACCCGCAGCCCGATTGAATACGCCGATTTGGTGCAGCGCCTCTACACATACAGCCAAGCCCAAATCCAAGCCGGACGCGGCACAATCTTGCGCCACATCGTCCGCCACAGCCTCGGGCTGATGCACGGTCTGAAAAACGCCCGCACTTGGCGGCGTATGCTTTCCGACGCGACGCTCTTGAAAGACAACGACGGCAGCCTGATTCTCGAAGCGTGGAAAGAAGTCGAGCGGGCGAACGTGTGGGAACATCGCGGCTAAGTTGATTTTCGATTGCCGTTGTCCTGCATCAGAAAATCGATTCTCCGCCCAAAAATTTAAGGTCGTCTGAAAACGAAATAGATTTTCAGACGACCTCTCTTTTTCCCCTATGACACAATCGGTGCAGTCTATTAAAATCCCCGTTTCAGACGACCTTTAAAGAAAGAATGACATGTATCACGCATTCGGCGGCGCGGCAGGCGTACGCAACCTGACCGACCGCTTTTACGACTTGATGGAACTCGAACCGCAATACCGCGCCCTGCGCCAGATGCACGGCGAAGACATGACGCTGATTCGCGAAAAACTCTACGAATTTTTCAGCGGCTGGCTCGGCGGCCCGCCCTTGTTCGAGCAGAAATACGGCCATCCCATGCTGCGGGCGCGCCATATGCCCTTTGCCGTGAATATGCAGGTGCGCGACGAATGGGTCGCCTGCTTCGCCCAAGCCATGAACGAACTGGAAATCAGCAAAGACCTCGCCGAACCCGTCCTTATCCGCATTTTTGCGATGGCAGACTGGATGCGCAACCAAAACGAAGAAGGCGTAGAACCGCCCATGCCGCCGATGGCGGTCGATCCCACAATCCGCATTCCCGAGCTGAAAAACGTCCTAAAGCAATACGGCGTAGACGGTTATTTCCCAACATCGCCGGTTTGAGGTCGTCTGAAAAAGGCGAATCCCTTCCCGTTTTCCCTGTTTGATAAAAGGGCTGCTGCTGTAAAGTTGCAGCCGTTTGCACTCAATCAATGGCGGAGAATCCCAATAACGATATTTCTGACGGTAACAGTCAGCTAAAGTAGCAAAATAGCATTTTAAATGCAGTAAGGATAGAATCACGGCATTTCAGACGACCTTGACCGTCGTCTGAAATGCCGTGATTTTTTATGAAACATACATCAGGGAAGTTTGAAATGAACACATGGTTGAAAAAAATGATGGTTGCTTTGCTGGCTTTAGGCATAGGGCAAGCAGCTTGGGCGGATGATGTACCGAATTTAAAGAAAATAGTGCAAAGGGCGGAAGCGGGAGAGGCAGATGTTCAAGTTATTTTGGGTTCGATGTATTTGAGAGGGATAGGCGTTCGTCAGAGTGATCAAGAGGCGGTGCGATGGTATCGCAAAGCGGCAGAGCAGGGACAGGCAGAAGCCCAATATAATTTGTGTATGATGTATTACGTAGGACAAGGTGTTAATCAAGACCATGAACAGGCGATGGAATGGTGCCGCTCTTCGGCAGATAAAGGGTATCTCTCAGCCCAAAATAATCTAGGCATGATGTATAGAGTTCTTGAAAACCATGTAGAGGCAACGAAGTGGTTTCAGAAGGCGGCAGAGAAGGGGAGTGTAAATGCCCAAAAAAATTTGGGCTCGATGTATGAGCAAGGGCAAGGTGTCCGTCAAAACTATGAAGAAGCGGCGCGCTGGTATCGCAAGGCAGCAGAGCAGGGAGATGCAGCTGCCCAATTTATTTTAGGTGTGATGTATGCCAATGGGCGGGGAGTTCGTCAGAGTTATCAAGAGGCTGAACGATGGTATCGTAAGGCAGCAGAACAGGGACTTGCGACAGCCCAATATCATTTGGGTGTGATGTATGCCAATGGACGGGGCGTCCGTCAAAACTATGAAGAGGCGGCGCAATGGTATCGCAAGGCAGCGGAACAGGGCGATGTAGACGCTCAAAATAATTTGGGCGCGCTGTATGACGAAGGACAGGGCGTTCGCCAAGACTCTGCAGAGGCAGTGCGGTGGTATCGCAAGGCAGCAGAACAAGGGTATGTAGTTGCCCAAAATAATTTGGGTGTGGCGTATAGTGAAGGGCACGGTGTTCGCCAAGACTATCCAGAGGCGTTGCGGTGGTATCGCAAGGCTGCGGAACAGGGTTTTGCAGCAGCCCAACATAATTTGGGTGAGATGTATTATGAAGGAAAAGGCGTACACCAAAACTATACAGAGGCGTTGCAATGGTATCTCAAGGCAGCAGAACAGGGGTTCTCACCGGCTCAAGATAGGTTGGGTGAGATGTATGAAGAAGGGCAAGGTGTATCCAAAAATCGAAAAGTCGCCAAAGAGTGGTACAAGAAGGCTTGTGATAATGGATTCCAAGATGGTTGCAATGACTACCGAAAGTTGAATAACGAAGGGCATTAAACCTTTCCCAAAGGTCGTCTGAAACACATAGACAAACCCAAAAACCTTCTGAATAAAAACAGGATTTGAGATGAACACCTTATTGAAAAACATGATGCTTACCTTACTGGCTTTAGGCATAGGACAGGCAGCTTGGGCGGATGATACGCTGAATGTAGGAGAGGTGGCGCAAAAGGAAATGCTGCGAATGGCGGAGGCTGGCGATGCGGAGCTTCAACTTGCTTTAGGTGTGATGTACGAACAAGGAAAAGGCATTCGCCAAGATTATACAGAGGCAGTGCGATGGTATCGCAAAGCGGCAGAAGAGCAAGGGTTTGCAGTAGCCCAATATAATCTAGGCAGGATGTATGAACAAGGAAAAGGTGTTCGCCAAGATCATGCAGAGGCAGCGGGGTGGTTTCGCAAGGCTGCGGAGTTGGGGCTTGCAGCAGCCCAATATAATTTGGCTGTAATGTATACCGAAGGACGAGGCGTTCGCCAAGACTATGAAGAGGCGGTGAAATGGTATCGAAAGGCCGCCGATCAAGGGTTTGCGGAAGCCCAAAATAATTTAGGTGCGATGTACAAGGACGGGAAAGGTATACGTCAAGATGACAATCAGGCTGTACAGTGGTATCGCAAAGCGGTAGAACAAGGGGTTGCTGCAGCCCAATATAATTTGGGCTTGATGTATTACGAAGGACGAGGTGTACGTCAAGACTATAAACAGGCATTGCAGTGGTATCGCAAAGCAGCGGAGCAGGGATATAAGGATGCGCAAAATAATTTAGGCGTAATGTACAAGGATGGGAAAGGTGTACGTAAAGATTACGTTCAGGCGGTGAAGTGGTATCGTAAAGCAGCAGAGCAGGGGAATGCAGAAGCCCAATATAATTTGGGTGGGATGTATGTCGAAGGGCAAGGTGTTCGGCAAGATGATGCTCAGGCGGTACAGTGGTATCGCAGAGCGGTAGAACAAGGCGATGCAAATGCTCAATATAATTTGGGCGTGATGTATGCCAAAGGACGAGGCGTCCGCCAAGATTATGTTCAAACATTGCAGTTATGGCATAAAGCTGCACGGCACGGAGTTGCCGAGGCACAAAGTGGTCTAGGTTGGATGTATTACACGGGTAGAGGCGTTCGCCAAAATTCGGTAATAGCCAAAGAGTGGTACAAGAAGGCTTGTGATAATGGATTCCAAGATGGTTGCGATGCTTACCGCAAATTGAATAACGAAGGACATTAAACCTTTCCCAAGGTCGTCTGAAACACATAGACAAACCAAGAAATACTCTGAATAAAATAGGATTTTAAGATGAAAACGTTATTGAAAAAAATGATGGTTGCCTTACTGGCTTTGGGCATAGGGCAGGCAGCTTGGGCTGATGATGTGTCGAATTTTAAGAAAATGCTTCAAGCTGCAGAGCAAGGAAATGCCGATGCCCAATTTAATTTGGGTCTGATGTACGCCAATGGGCAAGGAGTTCGTCAGGACGATATACAGGCAGTGCAGTGGTATCGCAAGGCGGCAGAACAAGGGGATGTAGAAGCTCAATTTAATTTGGGTGTGATGTACAACAATGGGCAAGGAGTTCGTCAGGACTATACACAGGCAGTGCAGTGGTATCGAAAGGCGGCAGAGCAAGGAGATGCTGCTGCCCAATTTAATTTGGGTCTGATTTATGGCAATGGGCAAGGAGTTCGTCAAGATTATGTACAGGCAGTGCAGTGGTATCGGAAGGCAGCAGAACAAGGGCTTGCAGAAGCTCAATCTAATTTGGGTTGGATGTATAACGAAGGGCGAGGAGTACGTCAAGACTATGTAGAGGCAGTGAGATGGTATCGCAAAGCAGCAGAACAAGGGATTGCTCAAGCCCAGTCTAATTTGGGTGTAATGTATTACAAAGGGCAAGGCGTTCGTCAAGATTATGTACAGGCAGTGCAGTGGTATCGCAAAGCTGCAGAGCAAGGGCATGCCGTTGCCCAATATAATTTGGGTGTGATGTATGGAAAAGGGCGAGGAGTTCGTCAAGACTATGCACAGGCAGAGCAGTGGTTTCGCAAGGCGGCAGAACAAGGGCATGCCAAAGCCCAATATAATTTGGGTGCGATGTATGCTAATGGGCAAGGAGTTCGTCAAGACTATGCACAGGCAATGCAGTGGTATCGCCAGGCGGCAGAACAAGGAGATGTTCACGCCCAATTAGCTTTGGGCTTGAGGTATGCCACTGGGCAAGGGGTTCGGCAAGATATAGTGATTGCCAAAGAGTGGTTTGGTAAGGCTTGTGATAACGGAAAACAGTTAGGTTGCGATGCTTACCGAGAATTGAATCAGCAAGGATATTGAATTCTTATTCAAAGGTCGTCTGAATATTTAGGATAAAACCAAAATGACTTTCCAAAACAAAAAAATCCTCGTCGCCGGACTTGGCGGTACGGGTATTTCCATGATTGCCTACCTGCGCAAAAACGGCGCGGAGGTTGCCGCTTATGATGCGGAGCTGAAACCGGAGCGCGTGTCGCAAATCGGTAAGATGTTTGACGGGCTGGTGTTTTACACGGGTCGTCTGAAAGATGCGTTGGACAACGGTTTCGATATTCTGGCGCTCAGCCCCGGCATCAGCGAGCGTCAGCCGGATATTGAGGCGTTCAAGCAAAACGGCGGGCGCGTGTTGGGCGACATCGAATTGCTGGCGGACATTGTGAACCGTCGCGGCGACAAGGTAATTGCGATTACCGGCAGCAACGGCAAAACCACGGTAACGAGCCTCGTGGGCTATCTCTGTATCAAGTGCGGGCTGGATACCGTTATCGCGGGCAATATCGGCACGCCGGTTTTGGAGGCGGAATTGCAGCGTGAAGGTAAAAAGGCGGACGTGTGGGTGTTGGAGCTTTCCAGCTTCCAACTGGAAAACACCGAAAGCCTGCGCCCGACTGCGGCGACAGTGCTGAACATTTCCGAAGACCATCTCGACCGCTACGACGACTTGCTCGACTACGCGCATACCAAAGCCAAGATTTTCCGTGGCGATGGCGTGCAGGTTTTGAATTCAGACGACGTGTTCTGCCGCGCCATGAAACGGGCAGGGCGCGAGGTGAAATGGTTTTCGTTGGAACACGAAGCCGATTTTTGGTTGGAGCGCGAAACGGGTCGTCTGAAACAAGGCAATGAAGATTTGATTGCCACGCAAGACATCCCGCTGCAAGGTTTGCACAACGCCGCCAACGTCATGGCTGCCGTCGCTTTGTGCGAAGCCGTCGGTTTACCGCGCGAAGCATTGCTCGAACACGTTAAAACCTTCCAAGGCCTGCCGCACCGCGTGGAAAAAATCGGCGAGAAAAACGGCGTGGTGTTCATCGATGACAGCAAAGGCACAAACGTCGGCGCGACCGCCGCTGCGATTGCCGGTTTGCAAAATCCGCTCTTCGTAATTTTGGGCGGCATGGGCAAAGGGCAGGACTTCACGCCCCTGCGCGACGCGCTTGCCGGCAAGGCAAAAGGCGTGTTCCTGATCGGCGTCGATGCGCCGCAAATCCGCCGCGATTTGGATGGCTGCGGTTTGAATATGACCGACTGCGCCACTTTGGAAGAAGCGGTTCAGACGGCATACGCCCAAGCCGAAGCGGGCGATATCGTGCTGCTCAGTCCGGCTTGCGCGAGCTTCGATATGTTCAAAGGCTATGCGCACCGTTCGGAAGTCTTTATCGAGGCGTTTAAGGCTTTGTGAGGTCGTCTGAAACATGAAAAGAGGGTTGAAAATCAGTTTGGCGGCGGTTTTGCTTTTGGCAGTCGCTGCCGGAGTGGTTTGGTATTCCAAGCCAAGCAGTCCCGAGCCGACCGTTGCAACATCAGGAGAACACGCAGGAGAACCCGCCGTTTCAGCGCCGATCGAAACGCCGCTTCCCGCAAATGCCGTTATCGACAGATTGGTCGTACATAAAAGCAAGCGCACCATGTCGGCGTACTCGAAAGGCAGGTTGCTGAAAACCTATCCCATTGCGCTGGGCAAGCAGCCCGTCGGGCATAAACACTTTGAAGGCGACGGCAAAACGCCCGAAGGGAAATACCGCATCAACGATCGCAATCCCAACAGCGCATACCACAAAAACCTCGGCGTTTCCTATCCCAACGAGGCCGACAAAGCCTACGCGGCGGCACAAGGTAAAAGTCCGGGCGGGCTGATTAAAATCCACGGCATCAAAAACGGCTGGGGTTCTATCGGCAAAAAGCATCTGCAAAGGGACTGGACCGACGGCTGCATCGCGGTAACGGACGAGGAAATCGACGAGCTCTACCGCAGCGTGAAACACAATGCGGAAATTGAAATTCTGCCGTAAGCCTCGTGTGCCATTGCCTCAAAGGTCGTCTGAAAACGTTAAGGCGGTTTCAGACGACCTTTTTGCAGCAACGGCAAACTTGTTTCTTTCCTCTCTACCGTGCTACTGTTTCTTAAAATTTGCCTATGCGGGCAAACGGCGAGGCGGCGGGTAGCTATGCCTGACCGACAAAACGTGTGTTTATCAATCCGAAAGGAAAACCCATGAATTTTCAAGACTACATCCGTTACGATGCCGTCGGTTTGGCAGAGCTGATCCGCAAAAAAGAAGTCTCCGCCGATGAAGTGTTGCAGGCAGCTTTAAACCGCTTGGACGAAGTCAATCCCACGCTCAATCTGTTGGCGCACGATTTGCGCGAACGCGCGGCGGCGTGGCAGGGGTCGTCTGAAAATGCCGATATGCCGCTGGCGGGCGTGCCGTTTTTGCTCAAAGACCTGCTGGCAGATTGGGAGGGCGCGCCGACATGGTCGGGTTCGCGCATGATGCAGCATTACATTGCCAAGCAAAACAGCGACTTAACCCAAGCCTATCTCGATGCGGGGCTGCGCGTGTTCGGCAAAACCACCACGCCCGAATGGGGCGCATATGCCGTTACCGAAACCGAAATTTACGGCATTACGCGCAATCCGTGGCATTTGGATTACACCGCGGGCGGCAGCAGCGGCGGCGCGGCTGCGGCAGTGGCTTCGGGCGTCGTACCCGCAGCACACGGCAGCGACGGCGGCGGTTCCATCCGCTTACCCGCGCACAACTGCGGCGTGTTCGGGCTGAAACCCACGCGCGGCCGCAGCAGTTACGCGCCGAACGCATCGGAGGCATGGCAAGGTTTGGTATGCGACCATGTCTTGACCCGCAGCGTGCGCGACAGCGCGGTTTTACTGGACATCGCCGCCCAAACCCAAGCCCGCGCCCTGTATGCCTGCCCGCCACCGCCCGAAAACGGTTTTGCAGACAGCCTGAAACAAGAAACAGGTCGTCTGAAAATCGCTTTTTGGAAGCAGACATGGTTTGGCGGCGGCAACGACGAAGGCACGGAAGCCGCGTTCGCCCATAGTTTGAAACTGATGCAAGATGCGGGACACGAATTGGAAGAAGCCACGCCCGATTTCGCACCGCCCGAACAACTCAACCGCGCCGCCCGCGTCATCGTCATGGGCGAAACGGCAAAACTGTTCTACCAATATCAATACGAAACCGGACAAAAACTGCCGCACCGCCTGCTTGAGCCGACAACGTGGGCAATGATTGTGCAGGGGCGGCAAATCAGCGCGGGCGAAATGGCTTGGGCGCGCGACGTGATGCTGGCGCAGGAACGTGCCTCCAAAGCATTTTTTACGCGCTACGACGTGTTGATGACGCCCGTCTGCCCGCGCACCACGCCGAAAATCGGCGAGATGATGCCGCCGCCCGCCGCACAAAAAGCCATGCGCCTGCTGTTTGGCACGCTGCGCTTGGGTTTTTTGTTGAAAAACAACCCGTTTTTAGAAAAAGAAGCCGCCGCCGCGCTGCAATACGTCGGCTATACGTCGCCGCTGAACATGAGCGGCAACCCCGCCATGAGCGTGCCGCTTTACCGGCATCACGGGCTGCCCGTCGGCACCCAGTTCGCCGCCGCACACGGGCGCGAAGACACGCTGCTCCGCCTCGCCGCTCAGTTGGAACAGATACAGCCGTGGGCGGAAATACCGCAGTTGGTTTAGGTTTTGCATTGGATAAGAAGCGGTCTGCGCTGACAAAACGGATTGCATCCTCTATATCAAACTGAAGGAATTTTGCCTTGTCTTTCTACCAACGTTATCTGAACGGCGAATACAGCCAAGTTTATGCCGACATCGCCCGACTGCGGCAAAAAGCCTTTCAACCCGAAGCAGCAGCGGAAATCGACCGCTTGCTTACCGAAACCTTTCGGCGTGTGCTGCACAACGCGAATATCGTTGCGGAGACCTTGCCGCAGTTCGGCTATCGGTTCAACCAATGGCGCGATAACGTGATTACGCCGCCCCTGCCCGATGCGGATGAACATATCCGCCGCCTTGTCCAAGCTGTGCAGCCTGTCGGGTTCATTCCCCTTTCGCTGCAATACTTCTACCGGATTGTCGGCGAAATCAACTTTATCTGGGACTATGACGAATATCCTGAAATTGTGTGGGAATATGCCGACCCTTTGTGTGTGTACGGCATAGATTTTGTTTTGGAAGAGGTGGAAAACGAAGACAACGAGTGGCTGGAATGTACCCGAGAATTGCTTGCGGAAAACCCAAAATGCCCGATTGGTTTGCCATTTTCGCCCGATGATTACCACAAAGACAATGTAAGCGGCGGCAATGCTTATGAAATTGCATTAAGCACCAAGCCAAGCGTGGATGGTAAAGTGCTGTACGCCCCGCAAAATACACAATTTATCGCGTATCTTCGCCACATTTTCGCCAACGGCGGCTTTGGCAGCGAAGTGGATGCGCCCGAATTCCAAGACTATCTGCAAACCGTATTGCCCAAATTGCTGCCGTTTTAAAGGCAGCCCATAAGGTCGTCTGAAAACATCAAAACGTTTTCAGACGACCTTTTTTGCGTGTGTGATGGGTAGGGGAGGGCGCAAAGAACGCCGGAATCCGATGGTCTTTAAAGAATCTGAATTGTTGCTTTGCCAAGAAACCTTTAGAATGACGTTTTTCTGATTCACGCTATTTTTTCAGACGACCTTCGATGTTCCGATTAGGTGGAGGGTCGTCTGAAACGCTTTGTTCTGGTTGTTTCGGGGCGGATTTTTCCGTCTGCCCGCATACGGATGTTTTTCATGATTAGTCTTTCCAAACTTCTCGACCGCCCGATTTCTTTGGACGGTCGGAAATTCGATGTGTCACTGTTGTGGATGGTCGTTTTGATGACCGCCTTCAGCCTGGTGATGATTTATTCTGCGTCGATTGCCTATGCCGCGTCCGAAGGCGGCAATCAGTTTTCTTTTGTCAGCAAGCAGGCGATGTTTGTCGGCGCGAGCGTATTGGGCTGCCTCGGGCTGTCGCTGTTGAGCATGAGTTTTTGGCGGAAAATCATTCCGTTTTATTTTGCTTTTTCCGCGATTTTGCTGGTGGTGGTGTTGTTTGTCGGCCGTGAAATCAACGGGGCGACGCGTTGGATTCATATCGGGCCGGTCAATCTTCAGCCGACCGAGTTGTTTAAGCTGGCGACGGTTTTGTATTTGTCCAGCCTGTTTACGCGACGCGAGGAAGTGTTGCGCAGTATGGACTCTTTGGGTTTGAAGCCGCTGTTTGTCGGTTTGTTCAATGCTTTTCTGTGTCCGTTCAGCAAGGAAGCACGTCAGAAAACTTGGCAGAAGCTGAAAAAGTTTAAAAACATCTTGCTGCCCATTGTGATGATTGCATTGGGTTTGGTTCTTGTGATGGCGCAACCTGACTTCGGTTCGTTTGTCGTGATTGTGGCGATTACGATGGGTATGCTGTTTTTGGCAGGCTTTCCGTGGAAATATTTTGCCGTCTTGGTACTGAGCGTATTGGGAGGCATGGGTGTGATGATTTTGGCGGCACCTTACCGTATGGCGCGCGTGTCGGCATTCTTAGACCCTTGGGGCGACCCTTTGGGCAAAGGCTACCAGTTGACGCATTCGCTGATGGCGATTGCGCGCGGCGAATGGTTCGGTCAGGGCTTGGGCGCGAGCTTGGAAAAACGCTTCTACTTGCCCGAGGCGCATACTGACTTTATCTTTGCCGTTATCGGCGAAGAATTCGGCTTTGTCGGGATGTGTATTTTGGTGTTCTGCTACGGCTGGCTGGTGATGCGCGCATTCTCTATCGGCAAGCAGGCGCGTGATTCCGGGCTGATGTTCAGCGCGTATGTCGCCAACGGCATCGGTATTTGGATAGGTATTCAAAGTTTCTTCAATATCGGCGTCAACATCGGTATCCTGCCCACCAAAGGCCTGACTTTGCCGTTGATGTCTTACGGCGGTTCGGCGGTTGCCGTTATGCTGGTGTGCTTTACCTTATTGTTGCGTATCGATTATGAAAACCGCAAAAAAATGCGCGGTTACCAAGTGGAGTAAATCATGGGCGGTAAAACTTTCATGTTGATGGCGGGCGGCACAGGCGGCCATATTTTCCCTGCGCTGGCGGTGGCGGATTCATTGCGCGCGCGCGGCCATCATGTGATTTGGCTGGGCAGCGAAGGCTCGATGGAAGAGCGCATCGTGCCGCAATACGACATCCTGCTCGAAACGCTGGCGATTAAAGGCGTGCGCGGCAACGGCATCAAACGCAAGCTGATGCTGCCGTTTACTTTGTATAAAACCGTCCGCGAAGCGCAGCGGATTATCCGCAAACACCGCGTCGAGTGCGTCATCGGTTTCGGCGGCTTCGTTACCTTCCCCGGCGGCTTGGCGGCGAAGCTGTGCGGCGTGCCGATTGTGATTCACGAGCAAAACGCGGTGGCAGGTTTGTCCAACCGCCAACTGTCGCGCTGGGCAAAACGGGTGTTGTACGCTTTTCCGAAAGCGTTCAGCCACGAAGGTGGTTTGGTCGGTAACCCCGTCCG
Source organism: Neisseria sp. Marseille-Q2251 (assembly GCF_940793045.1). Classification (NCBI taxonomy): domain Bacteria; kingdom Pseudomonadati; phylum Pseudomonadota; class Betaproteobacteria; order Neisseriales; family Neisseriaceae; genus Neisseria; species Neisseria sp. Marseille-Q2251. The sequence continues at coordinate 20,491 of NZ_CALNWV010000010.1, read as the reverse complement.
CGCGGATATTGCCAACCTGCCTGAGCCTGCCGAACGCTTCCAAGGGCGTGAAGGTCGTCTGAAAATCTTGGTGGTCGGCGGCAGTTTGGGCGCAGACGTTTTGAACAAAACCGTTCCGCAGGCCTTGGCTTTGCTGCCCAACGATGCGCGCCCGCAGATGTACCACCAATCGGGTCGGGGCAAACTGGGCAGCTTGCAGGCGGATTACGACGCGTTGGGCGTGAAAGCCGAATGCGTGGAATTTATTACCGACATGGTGTCCGCCTACCGCGATGCCGATTTGGTGATTTGCCGTGCAGGCGCGCTGACGATTGCCGAGTTGACGGCGGCGGGGCTGGGTGCGTTGCTGGTGCCGTATCCTTACGCCGTTGATGACCACCAAACCGCCAACGCGCGTTTTATGGTGCAGGCGGAGGCGGGCCTGTTGTTGCCGCAAACCCAGTTGACAGCGGAAAAACTTGCCGAAATCTTAGGCGGTTTGAGCCGAGAGAAATGCCTCAAATGGGCGGAAAACGCCCGTACATTGGCGCTGCCGCACAGCGCGGACGATGTAGCGGAAGCCGCCATCGCGTGTACGGCGTGATGACATGATGCAATGAATGAAACAGAGGTCGTCTGAAAACCAAGAAACAGGTTTCAGACGACCTTTTTGCAACTTGGCAGCCTTATTGTGCGGGAGTATGATGTAAATAGGAATCTATCTCATTGGAGGCTGCCATGTCTGCAAAAATCTCTCCCGAAACCGTTTCCGCCCTGTCCAGTACCATGCTGATCCCCCTGTGGGCGAAGGCTGTGGAGCAGGGTAGGGCGCAGCCGCTTTTGCGCGATGATGAAGCCGTACGGATGTTGGACAAAATTGACTACGACTTCGGCAAGTTTGCCAAAGTCAAAGCATCGCAGGTCGGCTGTTGCGGGCGGGCGAAGCTGTTGGACGATATGACCCGGCACTTTATCGCCGAACATCCCGATGCCGTCGTGGTGCAAATAGGCGCGGGGCTGGATGCGCGTTACGAACGCTTGGGCAAGCCGCGCATTACCGCTTGGTACGATTTGGATTTGCCCGAAGTGATTGAAGTGCGGCGTATGCTGCTGCCCGAATCGGGCAATCATTATTTGGGCGCGTCCATGTTCGACGAAGCGTGGATGAACACCGTCGCAGCGCACGGCAAACCCGTGTTGCTCGTCATCGAAGGCGTGTTGATGTATTTTGAAGAAGCGCAGGTGCAGGACTTTTTCAAACAGGTTGCACGCCGCCTGCCGAACGCCCAACTCGCCTTTGACACTATCCCCAAGGCCTACATCGGACAAAGCAAACGCCACGACGCACTCGGTAAAATGGACAAACCGCCCGAGTTCCGCTGGGCGATAAGCGGAACGGACGACATCCGACGGCTGATGCTGGGTGTGGAAATCATCGAAGAAGCGGGCTTGAGTAGCGTCTGCAACCCGCGTTATCCGTGGCTCTTGCGCTTTTTGTATGCGACCGCGTGGGGACGGCGCAAATTGGATATGCGCTTGATGAGGATACAAGTGCTGTCAAGTTGAGAAGCGTGAGGTCGTCTGAAAACTGTTTTCAGACGACCTTCAGGTTTTGATGGTAAATTTATATCGTCATTCCAGTGCAGGCGGGAGTGACGAAGCAAGCTTGCATAAACTCATAATACTATGAAAAATTTCTATTTTGAATTTCCAATACCTTGAGAAGCTATCATGGAACCCCAGGAACTCGAAACACTAGACCTCAACGAAGCCCTTGCCGAAATCTTGCAAGCCCATGGCTATACCTGCCAAATGCAGGGCGAAAAAATCCTGCCTGCCTTTGCCGTGCCCGTGCAGCTCGAAACTTGGGCGTTTCCGCGCGAACACACCAACGGCGTAGTGATAAGCCGTTTCGATGTCGGCATTACTCTGCCTGACGGGCGCGAACTCTACGAATGCTGCGGCGACATTGGCGAGAATTTGGAAGAAGCCCTTTCACGCAACCTGCAAAGCTTCTGTACCAACAGCCTGCACGTTTTGCTGGATACATTCAATCCCAACGAAAACCAATGCCCGCACGAAATCTGGACGGCACGCAATGGCAAACGTTTCCAAGCGATTTTGGGGGACTGGGTAACGAAAAATTTGGTCGAAGACACCGACGACGGTGATACGGAAACAATCGGCAACATCATCCCCGAAACACTGGAAAGCACACTGCAAACCATCATCTGTAATCAAAACCTGGAAGCGCAATATCATTTAATCCGCTTCTTCTACGCCCAATCCGATAATGTTATGATGAACGTGGAATTTATGGTTGACAACCAAGAAGATGCCGCGGAAGAAGAAAAACAGCTTGCAAGCCTCCCTTGGCTGCGCAGGGAAGCCTATTACAGCATACGCCGTTCGATTATGCTCAAACCCTTGGATTCAGCATAAGACTACCGAAACCGTCAAAATCAACCTTTCTGCAAGATTTCAGGTCGTCTGAAAAACCGTTTTCAGACGACCTTATGTTATGTTTTTGCTGGTGTTTTGGTGGCTGAAATCAAGTTTAAAAATGGGCAAAAAAGTGGAGATTCGCCGCCGAACGCAGCCTCATTTTCACCCATATTGCAACCAATGTGAAATCCTGTATGCCAAAACATCTTTAATTTACAAGAAAACTATGGCGCAGAAGCGGATAGCCCTTTAAAATAACGCCTTTACGCATCGAAAATCCACCGGAACGCAACATCATGATGAAAAATCGAGTCACCAACATCCATTTTGTCGGTATCGGCGGCGTCGGCATGAGCGGTATCGCCGAAGTCTTGCACAATTTGGGCTTCAAAGTTTCCGGTTCGGATCAGGCGCGAAATGCGGTTACCGAGCATTTGAGCAGTTTGGGTATTCAAGTTTATCCCGGTCATACCGCCGAACACGTCAACGGTGCGGACGTTGTCGTGACTTCTACCGCCGTCAAAAAAGACAATCCCGAAGTCGTCGCTGCGCTGGAGCAGCAAATCCCCGTCATCCCGCGCGCCCTGATGCTGGCGGAACTGATGCGCTTCCGTGACGGTATCGCCATCGCTGGTACGCACGGCAAAACCACGACCACCAGTCTGACCGCCTCCATCCTCGGTGCGGCAGGTCTCGACCCCACTTTCGTTATCGGCGGCAAACTCAATGCCGCAGGTACCAACGCCCGTTTGGGCAAAGGCGAATACATCGTCGCCGAAGCCGACGAGTCCGATGCGTCCTTCCTGCATCTAACCCCGATTATGTCCGTCGTCACCAATATCGACGAAGACCACATGGACACCTACGGACACAGCGTTGAAAAACTGCACCAGGCGTTTGTCGATTTTATCCACCGTATGCCGTTCTACGGCAAAGCGTTTTTGTGTATCGACAGCGAACACGTCCGCGCGATTTTGCCCAAAGTGAGCAAACCTTACGCCACTTACGGCTTGGACGATACCGCCGATATTTACGCGACCGGCATCGAAAACGTCGGCGCACAGATGAAATTTACCGTTCATGTTCAAATGAAAGGATCTGAACAAGCGCCGTTTGAAGTCGTGTTGAACATGCCCGGCAGGCACAACGTCCTCAATGCCTTGGCTGCTATCGGCGTGGCGCTGGAAGTCGGCGCGTCCGTCGAAGCCATTCAGCGCGGCTTGCTCGGTTTTGAAGGCGTCGGCCGCCGCTTCCAAAAATACGGCGACATCAAGCTGCCCAACGGCGGAACCGCGCTTTTGGTGGACGATTACGGACACCATCCCGTCGAAATGGCGGCGACCCTCTCCGCTGCGCGCGGCGCGTATCCTGAGAAACGTCTGGTGCTTGCCTTCCAGCCGCACCGATATACCCGCACACGCGATTTGTTTGAAGACTTCACCAAAGTCCTCAATACCGTTGATGCGCTGGTGTTGACCGAAGTTTATGCCGCTGGCGAAGAACCGATTGCCGCTGCCGACTCCCGCGCCCTTGCACGCGCCATCCGCGTATTGGGCAAACTCGAGCCGATTTACTGCGAAAACGTCGCCGACTTGCCTGAAATGCTGTTGAACGTTTTACAGGACGGCGATGTCGTGTTGAACATGGGCGCAGGCAGCATCAACCGTGTACCTGCCGCGATGCTGGAGTTGTCGAAAAAAGCGTGAGGCGCAAACTTTTATCGTGATGCCGCGATAGCCGCCTGATGAAGCGGTGTTTTATCAGGCGGAACAAACAAGATTAAGGTCGTCTGAAAACCCGATTTGTTTTCAGACGACCTGTATCAAACAAAGAAGCAATCAAGAAAGAACAAAAACAATGCAGAATTTTGGCAAAGTAGCCGTATTGATGGGCGGCTTTTCCAGCGAACGCGAAATTTCGTTGGATAGCGGTGCCGCCATTTTGAATGCCTTAAAAAGCAAAGGCATAGACGCACACGCCTTCGATCCTAAAGAAACACCCTTGGCGGAATTGAAAACCCAAGGTTTCCAAACTGCTTTTAATATCCTCCACGGCACTTACGGCGAAGACGGTGCCGTTCAAGGCGCGTTAGAATTGTTGGGCATTCCTTATACCGGCAGCGGTGTAGCCGCTTCAGCCATCGGCATGGACAAATACCGCTGCAAGCTGATTTGGCAAGCCTTGGGGCTGCCTGTTCCCGAGTTTGTCGTTTTACACGAAGACTCGGATTTCGATGCCGTCGAACAGCAACTCGGCTTGCCCATGTTCGTTAAACCGGCAGCCGAAGGCAGCAGCGTCGGCGTTGTGAAAGTCAAAGAAAAAGGTCGTCTGAAAAGCGTTTACGAAGAATTGAAACACCTTCAAGGCGAAATCATTGCCGAGAGATTCATCGGCGGCGGCGAATACTCCTGCCCCGTGTTGAACGGAAAAGGCCTGCCCAGCATACACATCATCCCCGCTACCGAGTTTTACGACTACGAAGCCAAATACAACCGCGACGACACTGTTTATCAATGTCCGTCCGAAGACTTGAGCGAGGCTGAAGAAAACCTGATGCGCTCTCTGGCAGTCCGCGGGGCGCAGGCAATCGGGGCAGATGGGTGCGTGCGCGTCGATTTCCTCAAAGATACCGACGGTAAGCTGTACCTCTTGGAAATCAACACATTGCCCGGTATGACGAGCCACAGTTTAGTACCGAAATCCGCTGCCCATACCGGCGTGGATTTTGCCGATTTATGCATTGAAATTTTGAAAACCGCACATGTGGGATGACGCAAGCGCACTGGGTCGGCTGACCCGCTGGCTATTGCTGCTGATGGCATTGCTGCTCATCGGCACCTGCATAGCCTGGCTATACAACTCCAATCATTTTCCCGTCAAACAAGTGTCCATACAGGGCAAGCTGACTTATTCGGATGGGAAAGAACTTCAGCGCGCTGCTCAACAGCACACGCGCAGCAATATTTTCCGTGCCGATTTGGACGGTATTCAGGCGGCCTTTCAAAAGCTGCCGTGGGTGGATTCCGCTATGGTGCGCCGCCGCTTCCCCGATACCGTCGAAATCCATTTGACCGAGCGCGTGCCTGTTGCCCATTGGCGCAGCGGCGGTTTGGTCGATACCAAAGGCAATGTGTTTGACGCCAAGCTCAAAGCCAAGTTGCCCGTTTTTGAAGGACAGCCGGGTACAGGCAAGGACATGGTCAAACACTACGAAGAATTTTCCGGCATCCTCCGCCGGCAAAATTTGGCGATTAAAGAACTGATTTATACGCCGCGCTCCGCTTGGTTGGTGATCTTAGACAATGGGATTACCGTCAGACTGGGAAGGGAAAACGAAATCAAACGCTTACAGCTTTTCGCCGAAATTTGGCCAACGCTGTTGCGTAAAAATCAAAATCGGTTATCCTACGTTGATATGCGGTATAAAGACGGATTTTCCGTGCGTTACACATCAGAGACGTCGTCTGAAAATGTTTCAGACGACTAAAGCCAAACAAACAACGTGAAGCAACTATTGCCAATACAGACAAATAGTTATAACTCCAGCGAAATAACGAGCAAATATAATGGAACAACAAGGTAAATATATCAGTGCCCTCGATATCGGCACATCCAAAGTCATCGCCCTGATTGGCGAAGTACAAGACGATAACGAAATCCATATTGTCGGACTCGGGCAGGCACCGTCTCGCGGTCTTAAAGCAGGCATGGTAACCAATATCGACGCAACAGCCCAAGCCATTCAGCAGGCGGTCAATGAAGCAGAATTGATGGCGGACACCAAAATCAGCCACGTTACAACCGGTATCGCAGGTAACCATATCCGCAGTTTGAATTCGCAAGGGGTTGTCAAAATCAAAGACGGTGAAGTTTCGCAAGCCGACATCGATCGCGCTATCGAAACCGCCAAAGCCATCAATATCCCGCCGGATCACAATATCCTGCATACCGTGGTACAAGAGTACATTATCGACAACCAACCCGGTGTCAAAGAGCCTATCGGTATGAGCGGCGTCCGTCTCGATACCCGCGTACATATTATTACCGGTGCCAATACCGCCCTGCAAAACATCCAAAAATGTATCCATCGTTGCGGTTTGCAGATGGACCAAATCATGCTTCAGCCTTTGGCGAGCGGTCAGGCTGTTTTGACCGAAGACGAAAAAGATTTGGGCGTGTGCGTCATCGATATCGGCGGCGGTACGACCGATATTGCCGTTTATACCAACGGCGCCATCCGCCATACTGCCGTGATTCCCGTGGCGGGCGATTTGATTACCAAAGATTTGGCACAAGCACTGCGCACCCCGCACAGCGCTGCCGAATACATCAAAATCCACTATGGCGTCGCGATTCCCGATATGGATGGCTTGGACGAAATGGTCGAAGTTCCCAGCGTCGGCGACCGCCAGCCCCGTCAGATTTCCCGCCGCGTTTTGGCAAGCGTTATCGGTCCTCGCGTCGAAGAAATCTTAGAGCTGACCCTGAACGAATTGCGCCGTTCCGGCTTCCCTGAAGAAGTCCTCACATCAGGTATCGTTCTGACCGGCGGCGCGTCTATGCTGACCGGTATCGTTGAGCTTGCCGAAGAAGTATTCGCCCTGCCTGCACGCATCGGCGTACCTCAAGAAATGGGCGGCGTATCTGAACGCATCCGCAATCCGCGTTACTCAACCGCCATCGGTCTTTTGCAGGCGGCAAGGGGGGAAGAAGACGGTGCGCCGGTGACCGGCGCTATCGTAGTTCATGATCAGGCTGAAAAAATCAGTCTGTGGGCAAGATTGATGAAATTTGTTAAAGACAATTTCTGATTGTTCCGTTACTTGCTTACAGGGAAAATGAGTTGCTGTCGGAATAGTTCCAATTGCAATAATTAAAAACTTGTGTGCTTTCGTTAAAAAATGTAGTAAAAAAATAACGGTAATGGTGAATGAATAAGAAGTATTTTGCCAGCGTCGGAATACTTCTTATATAATACGGATAATATCTAATTTTTGGACCGTCCTCGAGGCAGGGCGCGCAGGAGTATTTTAATGGAATTTGTTTACGACGTAGCTGAATCAGCCGCAAGCCCTGCGGTCATCAAAGTAATCGGCTTGGGTGGCGGCGGTTGCAACGCTATTAACAACATGATTGCCAACACCATCCAAGGTGTTGAATTTATTAGTGCTAATACTGATGCACAATCTTTGGGTAAAAATAATGCGGCCAAACGCATCCAGTTGGGTACCAACCTAACCCGTGGTTTGGGCGCAGGTGCCAATCCTGAAATCGGCCGTGCTGCGGCACAAGAAGACCGCGAAGCCATCGAAGATGCTATTCGCGGCGCGAATATGTTGTTCATCACCACCGGTATGGGTGGCGGTACCGGTACCGGTGCGGCTCCTGTGGTTGCCGAGATTGCCAAAGAAATGGGTATCCTGACCGTTGCAGTCGTTACCCGCCCGTTCGGCTACGAAGGCAAGCGAGTACACATTGCCCAAGAAGGTCTGGAACAGCTCAAAGGTCAGGTTGATTCATTGATTATCATCCCGAACGACAAATTGATGACCGCATTGGGTGAAGACGTGACCATGCGTGAAGCGTTCCGTGCGGCGGACAATGTCCTGCGCGATGCGGTGGCCGGTATTTCCGAAGTAGTTACCCGTCCCGGTTTCATCAACCTTGACTTCGCCGACGTTAAAAACGTAATGGGCATCAAAGGTATCGCCATGATGGGTTCTGGTTTTTCCCAAGGCATCGACCGCGCCCGTTTGGCAACCGAACAAGCGATTTCCAGCCCGTTGCTGGATAATGTGACTTTGGATGGCGCGCGCGGCGTATTGGTGAACATCACTACCGCTCCGGATTGCCTGAAAATGTCCGAATATCGTGAAATCATGAAAGTGGTTAACGAAAATGCGCATCCTGAAGCAGAATGCAAATACGGTACTGCTGAAGACGACAATATGGGCGAAGACGCTATCCGCGTAACCATTATTGCGACCGGTTTGAAAGAAAACGGCAGTGAAAACCAAATGCGTGCGGCTGTCCGTGCACAAAAACTGGTTAGCGGAGTCGATGATTCCCATGTTCAACAGCAGGGTAGTGTAGAAAGCTTGGTAAGAACCAACCGCGGTATTCGCTCCATGAATCTGACTGCGGCAGATTTCGGCAATCAGTCTGTTTTAGATGATTTTGAAATTCCTGCGATTTTGCGCCGTCAGCACAATCCTGATAAATAATCGATAAAAAGCCTGCTTTGAGCAGGCTTTTTTGTATCTGTGCATTGTAGAGCATAATTTTTGAAGGATTCAAAAAGGGTGGTGCATTGATATCCTTTGATATTTCTTGTGAATAAAAATCTATTGATGAGATTCGGTTTTTGGGTTTTGTTGAGCAGTTCCCACTGAAAAGATGGATTTCCGTTTGAGCGGAATAGTGGTTTTTGTTTGTGGGAGACCTGACTCAAGCAATTAAATTGAAGAAACGAGCAAGCTATATTATTGAGCAGTTGAAAAGAGGCCGTCTGAAACGTGTTTAAACGTAATTTTCAGACGACTTCTTCTCATAATTGGGATAGACGAGCAAGCTATATTATTGAGAAATTGAAAAGAGGTCGTCTGAAACGTACTTAAACGTAATTTTCAGACGACCCCTTCTCATGCTTGGAATAGACAACCTTAAGCAGGGCGGCAGACGATCATATAATTCACTTCTGTCGAATCGCATAAAGAATAGCGGCGGGTCAAGAGGTTGTAGGTCATGCCCTTAGTATTGATAACATCCAACCCTGCCTGTCTGCACATACGCGCCAGTTCGGCAGGGGTAATGAATTTTTGCCAATCGTGCGTCCCTTTGGGAACGACGTTCAACACATATTCCGCGCCGACAATCAGATGAAGATAAGATTTAGGGTTGCGGTTGATGGTGGAGAAAAACACCATACCGTCAGGCTTTACCAGCTCCGAACAGGCTTTGACGATAGCGGCGGGATCGGGAACGTGTTCCATCATTTCCATACAGGTTACGACATCGAAGCTGTGCGGCTGTTCGGCGGCAAGGTCTTCGACGCGGATGCAGCGGTAATCGATATTGTCCACCCCTTCGGCAGCGGCATGGGCTTGGGCGGTTTGCAGCGACTTTTCCGCCATATCGATACCGGTAACGTGCGCCGCGCCGCGTTTTGCCATGCTTTCCGACAAAATCCCGCCACCGCAGCCGACATCCAAAACACGCTTGCCCGCCAACTGCGCGAACGAGTCGATATAGCCCAAGCGCAGCGGATTGATGTCGTGCAAAGGTTTGAACTCGCCGTTTTTATCCCACCATTTATCCGCAATTTGGCTGAATTTAGCGATTTCGTCCGCATCGACGTTGTGTTGTCCGGCTGCTTCCATCATGATTTTCCTGATTTGGATTTCGGGTTGAAGAGGGTTTCGATTTTATAGCAAAGCGGCAGGATGGAACAGAGACAAACTGTCGCCAGCCGCCAAAAGGTCGTCTGAAAACGCCGCTTACCCTTTTCAGACGACCTTTGACTTGTTTTTACCCCTTCCGCCTTGTTTGCCTCGACCTTTCCCATTAATTTATATCAAGCACTCCTCGCATTGCCGAAACAGCAAGCCCCGACCTTCACCAAAAAGAAAACCCAATGAAACCATTTATCCGCGCCGCATCCCTACTCTTCCTTGCCGCCGCATCCGCGCTTGCCTCAGGCAAAGACTTTATCATTTACGACCGCATGGACTACGTCGGCAAACCCGACCTGACTGTCGACAAATTGTCCAAAGTATTCCTAATTTACGAATCCGAGCTGGTGATGCCCGATCCTGCCGGCAAGCGCAAACACGGCGTATTGAACGAAAAACGCATCCGCGAATTGGCGCGCCAATCCTATCGCGAAGGCTACCGCACCATTTCCACCGACATCGAAACCTGGTTTGCCGAAAAAGACGGACAAATCCTCACGCCTCAAGAACTTAAAACCGATTTTGCCCGTATGTACCGGATTTTCAAAGAAGAAAATCCCCGTGCCTACATCAGCAACTACGGCTTGCCCGACGAACACCTGCACGCCATCCGCTACTACCAAACTCAGGCGGACAACGAGGCAGTATTGGCAAAATGGCGGCAGTTCAGCAAACGCCGTCAGATGAGCGCAGCCATCAGCGACTATGCCAATCCCGTGTTCTACATCACCACGCCCGATTTGGCGCAATGGGAAAAAGACGTCCAAACCACCGTTGCCGAGATTAGAAAGCGCTATCCCGACAAAAAAATCATCGGCTACCTCTGGCCGCAATATTATTCCGCGAGCAACAGCCCGTATTTCAAACAATTTATCGATGCCGAACGCTGGCAGAAAATGCTCGAAATCAGCAGCAAATATATGGATGGCGTGATTATCTGGTCGGACAAGCGTGATGAAAACCATCAAATCGTCCGCTGGAACGACCCGCGCATACAGTCAATCATGCGCGCGACCAAATCCTTTATCGCGGCGCACCCCAAAGACATCGCCGTCGAAACATTGCAGCCGCCGACATCATCCAAATCATTGAAAAACAGCAAATTGAAATAAAACAACGCATAATCTACTAGAGAAAAGCATGAAGGTGGGCGGATAAATCCGCCAAGCAAAAAGGTCGTCTGAAACCCAAAATTTAGGTTTCAGACGACCTTTTTGTCGCAATGGCGGTTTTGTTGCTTATTAATCCACTATAACAGGGAGAGTGATGTCCATGATCTTGTTGCAGTTTATTTTCAGACGACCTTTTTTCAAAATTCGCTTACGGCATTTTTTCATTTTAGTATAAATGATTTATGGAAGTCTGAAGGCATGAATCAGATATGTCATCTTTGGCATGGTAATTGCAGGATAAAAGTCATAGTTCTATATTATTTGGTAAATAAGTGTTAATTTTAAAAGCAAAGTTACGGATTATCGGGGCTTTTTTTAAACAAACGGTAAGGTTGATTAGCTTAAAACACTATTTCCCAAGATATAGATATGTTCTAAAAATTGTACCTAAGTGACAATTAACGTCAGCTTGATTGGTTTTCAATAATATATAAACAAAATAAATGAATGCCTGCCTCATAAAATCCGCGTGTGCCTGAAGAAGAAGATCCGGCGGCGGGGCAGTGCGGGGAGTACGTCTTATTTTGATTGTATATGCTTGAATTCAATCTGATATTTTTTAATAAATCCAACCAAGAGAGATTGTTATGAATAAGATTTTCAAAGTTGTATGGAACCGTACCATCGGCTCTTTCGTCGTTACTTCCGAATTGGCGAAGGGACGTGTCAAATCAAGCAGCGAAGGTGCTGAAGGGGATGTGCGCGCCTCAGAGGAAGGTCGTCTGAAAACCTTATTCAGGCTGACGGCGTTGAGCGCGGCATTATTGGGATTTTCCGAAGGGGCTTGGGCGGTGATTGCGCCTACCGCTGCGGTTGCAAGTGGTGGAGGTGGTGAAACTGCTGTCAACGGCGGTAATGCTAATGGTACAGGTGCAATTGCAGTTGGTGCCTATGCGCGTGCGGGAACAAGGGCTGCACCTCCTCTTGGGCTCAATACGGGTGCTATTGCAATCGGTGGTAGTGATTCAAATTCGCCTACGTATGCTGATGGTAATAATGCGATTGCTATCGGTACGAGCGCGAATTCAAATGCGGCTAAGGCGGTATCTATTGGTTCGGATACGATTGCTTCCGATCAGTTTACTACTGCTTTAGGTGGTCGCGCCGAGGCGAAGGCGCGCGGTGCGACAGCCATTGGCGGTTGGACACAGGCAACAGGCCAGTTTGCGGTTGCCATCGGGGGGAGTGACCGCTTTGGGCGTGGTAATAATACAGAATTGAATGACGGCAGTGGCGCGACTTTGGCTTCAGGGGATCGCAGTACCGCCATTGGTCGACGCGCGATGGCATCTGGTAATGATACGCTTGCTTTCGGTACGAATGCGAAGGCTACGGGCGTAGATGCGGTTGCTTTTGGAACGAACGCGAATGCATCAATTCTTAAATCGATTGCTATCGGTAAAAATACACAGGCAACGGGAGAGGCTTCTATCGTTATTGGTAGTGATGATCATGTTTATGGAGAGATTAAATCAACCTCCAGACAAGGTATTGCCATCGGTACGGGAGCTAAGGCGACAGGCGCAACCCAAGCAGTTGCCATTGGTCCAGATGCTCAGGCGACAGGAGCACAATCAACCTCCATTGGTAACAATACCCGCGCAAAAGGGGATTCATCAGTTGCTATCGGTGGCGATGACTGGGATGAAGCAAAAAAAACTGTAAATGCACAGTACAAGGCATTGACTGGCTCTGATATGGCCGGGGGTTATAAAGGTACGGAAGCGGCTACGGCGGCAGTTGCGGTCGGTGTTAGGGCAGTTGCGAGCGGTTCATTGTCAACGGCTTTTGGTCCGGGAACGACAGCTAGCGGTTTGGGTGCATCAGCATTCGGTGTGGGTGCATCTGCTACTCAGGATAAGTCCGTTGCCATCGGTGCGGGTTCGACTACTACCATCAATGCGGAAAAGATAACTACTGCAACTGTAAATGGTATTACCTATGGTGGTTTCGCGGGTACGAACAATTTGACGCACGGTTCACAGGTTTCTTTTGGTACGAAAGGCTACGAACGCCAGCTTAAAAATGTTGCGCCGGGTGCGATTACTGAGACTTCTACAGACGCAATTAACGGCAGCCAGCTTTACGCGCTTCATGCAGGTTCGGGCAATATCGCCAAAGCGGTTGCCGATGCATTGGGCGGCGGCGCGGCTGTGAGTACTGATCCTACAAACCGTCAAGGTACGGTAACGTTGCCATCTTATAACGTGCTCAAAGGTAGTGATACGCCGAATACGGCAGGTAATGGTACAGCCAAATTCAATACAGCTCCTGCTCAGAGCGTCGCTAATGCGATGGCCAATCTTAATAACTACGTCAACCAAGGCTTTGCCGTCAAAGATAATTCGGGCGCGCCGAAGGGCATTGTTACGCCCGGTGAAAGCGTACAGTTTGCCGACGGCAATGCAACTACCGTTACCGTCGATACTGAAGCAAACGGCAATACTAAAATCAAATACGACGTCCAAGTGGACGGAGAAACTGTCAAAATCGAAAACGGCAAACTGACTGCCGCGTCGCAAACTCATTTTTATAGCGTAAATAGCACAGATAAAACAAAAGCCAACTACAATAATGACGGCGCGACAGGCGAAAACGCGATTGCCGCCGGTCCAGAAGCCAAAGCGGCTGCGAGCAATGCAGTTGTGATAGGTAGCAAGGCTACCGTTGAGGCGGCAGCAGGCTCTGATCGGGATATTAATGGTGATACTACTGGCGAAGGTTCGGTCGCCGTTGGTGCACTAAGTAAAGCAAGCGGCAAGAATGCAACCGCCATCGGTCAGAAAGCAAATGCCTATGGTCAAAACTCGTTTGCAGGCGGTCAAGATACTGAGTCATCAGGTAAATCGAGCGTGGCCATAGGTGATGGCTCAAGAGCTACTGATAATTCTACCACTGCCGTTGGTCCATATGCCAAAGCTCAAAAAGCAGGTGCATCAGCATTCGGTTTCAACGCTAATGCTCAAGCAATAGGCTCTGTGGCAGTAGGTCGACAAGCACAAGCTCTGAATTTGAATGCTGTTTCGGTAGGTAATGAAAGCAAAGCAAAAGGAGAAGATACTGTTGCTATCGGTACTAGTGCCGATGCTGTGCAAAATCGGGCAATGGCAATCGGTAAAGGGGCTTTTGCTAATGGTGCTGACACGATTGCATTCGGTGCCGGTACGAAGGCTGATAAAAGATATGCTATTGCTATCGGTTCGGGCAATAATGCTTGGAAAGAAGATTCTATCGCGTTAGGACGTGCTGCCAATGCAGACGGTGCGGCTTCTTTGGCGCTTGGTTTGAACAGCCATACTCGTAACGAAAATGCTATCGCTTTGGGTAACAACGCAAACGTAGATGACAAAAATTCTATTGCCATCGGTACAAACAGCAAAGCTAATGAATTTTCCGCAGTCGTTATCGGCCACAATGCAGAAGCCAATAGATACAGTTCGGTTGTTATCGGTGAAAGTGCAAGATCTAATAACGTGCGCTCTGTCGTCATCGGTTATAACGCTTCTGCAACCAATACTGCAGAGGCCGCAATCCAGAAAGAGACCAATCAAACCGTTGCTATCGGTGCATATGCCAACGCATGGGGAGACCAATCTACTGCCATCGGTAACAATGTAACCGCACAAGGCAATTCTTCTATTGCTATTGGTTCAGACGACTGGGATACCGTTGCAGGAAAATCAGTAGCCGGTACGGGTAAAACGGTTAAAGAGGTTTATCAAGACTATACCGGTGATGTGATGCAGGTTGGCAGCGAGTCTCAAACTAGGTCCGGCGAAGCGGCAGTTGCCATCGGTACGAAATCTGAAGCAACAGCCGAATTGTCTACCGCCTTCGGTACGGGTACACGCGCTCTAGGCGTTGCCTCTGCTGCATTCGGTATGGGTGCGAAAGCCACTCAAGGCAACTCTGTGGCCATCGGTGCGGGCAGTACGACTGCAACCAATGCAACCAGCGTCAACGAAGCTACTGTTAACAATCTGAAATACTCAGGTTTTGCAGGCGGCAACAATGTTAATCCTGGCGACCAAGTGTCTTTCGGTACGGCAGGCTACGAACGCCAATTGAAAAACGTTGCTCCGGGCGAAATTTCTAGCAATTCTACGGATGCCATCAACGGCAGCCAGCTGTACGCGGTACAAAACGTTTTGGGTAATACTGCCAAAACCGTTAAAGACGTATTGGGTAGTAATGCAAAGTTGGCTGAAGACGGCAGTATTACCATGAATAATATTGGTGGTACGGGTGAAAATACCGTTGACAGGGCAATTGCGTCTTTGAAAACGTCAGCCTTTAAATCGTTTCAATTAGAAACGGCTGCTGCTGCTGGAACCAATGGTCGCGCTGAAAACCATTCTTTACAGGAAATCACGAGTGGCTCCACTCTTCGACTTGAAGCAGGTAAAAATATCCATTTGAATCAGTCAGGAAGTACTGTAAGTATCAATACGGTTGATAATCCTGAGTTTACAGGCGTAGTTACTGCCAAAGGCGGACTAAATATGTCTGAAAACCGTATCACTAATTTGGGTAAAGGTACTGATACTAATGATGCGGTTAATGTTGGGCAGCTCCAAGATGCAATGAATAATCTGCGTGTCAACACTCTGACTACGGTTAGCAATGACGCCCCTTTCTCTTATATTGATAAAGACGGAAAGCTTTTAACCCGCAACGTTAAAGAAGTAGGCGGACAAAAAGTAGTATCGTTTACTTATGTAGATGGTGGTAAAGAATATAACGGTGATGTCACTATTGCCGCTTTGAACGCCAAAGACCCACAAACTTCCGTACCAACTATTGTTGGTAATGTGAAATCGGGTATCAAAGATAATGATGCAGTCAATGTGTCCCAATTGAAGAAAATAGCTGAAGCATTAGGTACACAGGTAGGAACTGACGGCAGTGTTTCTATGCCAACATATGCGGTTGTTTCAGGAGCACCATCTAATTCAAGCGTAGTTAACTACAATACTGTTGGCGATGCGCTGTCTGCTTTGAATAGAGCTGTTAATAGCCCTCTGAATTTTACAGGCGATGTTGGCAATAAGTTTGACCGTCAACTTGGCAGCACCGTGGCCGTTAAAGGCGGACAAACTGATCGGGCTAAATTGTCTGATAATAATATCGGTGTGGTTTCAGACGACCAAAATCACACGCTGAATGTCAAACTGGCAAAAGAATTGACCGGACTGACTTCTGCGGCCTTCAGCGGCGATGTAACCGCTGCTGGCACGACCGTTAACGGCTCTGGCGTAACCATCGGCTCCGGCAGCAACCCAGTGAGCCTGACTGCTGGCGGACTCTCCAACGGCGGCAATAAAGTTACCAACATTGTCGACGGCGCAGTAGATACCGACGCAGCAAGCTACAAACAAGTCAAAGCCGCGAAAACCGAGGTTCAAAAAGGTACAAACGTTGCCGAAGTGAAGAAGACCGAAGGTGCGGACGGTCAGGCAATTTACACCGTTAATGCCAAAGGCACAGTTGTTTCTGCCTCAGGCGCAGACAACGGTCTGACTCTGGGGGTGTCTGAAGATACAACCACCAATGTCACTACCTACAATTTGGATTTGTCAGACAAAACCAAAGAATCCTTGAAAAAAGCCGACAGCGCATTGCAAAACATCGGCGTACAAGTCAACGGTACGGCTGCCAAAATGTTGACTAAAGACGATTCCACGTTGAACTTCGTTGACGGCACAGGTACGACTGCTGAAAACAAAGCCGACGGTATCGCGTTCAATGTTAATAAATCTACGTTGAAAGCGAGTACTGGAGGTTTAGTCAGCGCAGATAAAGCAGGCGATGCTTTCGCCACGGCTGCCGATGTTGCACAAGCCATCAATGAGGCTGTTGCCAACAGCGAAAAAACCAGCGTGGTTGAAAAAGGAGACAATACCCATGTTGCCGCTGTGGAAGCGGGTAATAAAACAACCTACACCGTCCATGCCGACAATACCACGGTCAGTGTAAAAGCTGACGGTAAGTTGGCATTGAAGTCGTCTGAAACGATAAACGGTAACCAAACCAAAACCACCAACTACGAACTTGACCTTTCAGATGCCGCCAAGACTGAGATTCAAAAAGGCGTAGATGCGAAAGAAATCGTCGATACCAAAGGTATTACCTTTAACGGCGATAGCGGCTCTCCCGTAACCAAAAAACTGGACGAAACGCTGGCAATTAAAGGCGACGACAAAAACGTTGAAACCGAAGCAGGTACAGACGGTATTAAAGTCAAATTGAAAGACGAAATCACTGTCCAAACCGTCAATGCCGATAAACTCAAAGCGGGTGATAGTGTTCTGACCAATGACGGACTGACTACGCCTAAAGTCACCGCAGGTAACAGCGTACTGACGACCGATGGTCTAACCATTGCCAACGGTGATAATCCCGTATCCCTGACTAAGTCCGGTTTGAATAACGGCGGTAACAAGATCACCAAAGTTGCTAAAGGTACGGAAGAAACTGACGGAGTGAACGTCAGCCAAATCAAACCGTTGGCTGAAGCATTGAACATGACCGTCGGTGCGGACGGTACGATCGGACAGCCGAGCTTTACCGTCAAACAAGCCGACGGTACAGCAGGCACGGCTGTGCATACTGTTCAAGATGCCTTGAACAAAGTCAGCGACGAGTTGAACAAAGGTCTGAACATTGCCGCAGACAACGGCAATAACCAGAAAATCAATCTAGGTGATACCGTCAAGTACACGAGCAAAGACAAAAATATCGTTACGACTAGTGGCACGAACAAGGATATCGACTTCAGTCTTGCCGAAAAAATCACCATTGGTAAAACCGACGGTAAGAAAGTTGTTATCGACGGTACGAACGGCACGGTAAGCGGGCTGACTAACAAAACCTTGGGCGATACGGATTTCGCTACCAAAGGTCAAGCTGCGACTGAAGAGCAGATAGATGCTGCACAAACTAATTTGGCAAATGTTTTGGGTACAGGTTCAACCAACCAAAACGGTACGGTAACGGTTACCGACATCGGCGACACAGGCAAAACTACCGTCAGCGATGCGATTAAATCTGTCAAAGAAACTGCTGAAAAAGGCTGGAATCTGCAAGCCAACGGCGATACTGCCGAAAAAGTAGCAGCAGGCGAAACGGTAACGTTCAAAAACGGCAAAAACATCAAAGTAACCCGCGACGGCAAAAACATCACCGTGGCGACTTCAGACGACGTCGAGTTTGCTCATGTTAAAGCTAATTCAGTAGAAGCTGCCAGCGTGGTTGCCGACAGCGTCATTGCAGGCAACAGCGTCTTGACTACCGAAGGTCTGAAAATTGGTGATGACAGATCTCCGAACCAAGTGTCCCTGACTAATACCGGTCTGAATAACGGCGGCAACAAAATTACCAAAGTAGCCAAAGGTACGGAAGACGCCGACGCGGTAAATGTCAGCCAAATCAAACCGTTGGCAACAGCGTTGAACACGACCGTTGGTACGGATGGTTCTATCGCAGCACCTAACTTTACCGTCAAACAAACTGACGGTACGGCAGGCACTCCTGTGCATACTGTTCAAGAAGCATTGGACAAAGTGGGCGACGAGTTGGGTAAAGGTCTGAAGATTGCCGCTGATGCAGGGTCGACTGAAAAAGTCAACTTAGGTGACACCGTTACTTACACCGGTATTGATGGCAACATTAGGACCAAAACCCTGTCGGGAGGCAAAGTTGATTTCGGTTTGAACGACAAAGTTACGTTGGGTAAAGCCGGCAGCACCCCGATTGTACTTGACGGTACGAACGGCACGGTAAGCGGGCTGACCAACAAAACGTTGGGCGGCGCAGACTTTGCCACCAAAGGCCAATCTGCAACCGAAGAACAGCTGAATGCCAGCCAAGTGAATCTAAAAACCATTTTGGGCGGTAACGCAGAAAATACCAACGGCAATATCGCTATGAGCAACATTGGCGGGACTAACCAAAATACGGTTCATGACGCAATCAAGTCTGTGAAGGAGACGGTGGAAAAAGGTTGGAAGCTGCAAGCGAACGACGATACCGAAGAGAAAGTTGCTGCCGGCGAAACGGTTAACTTCAAAGACGGCAAAAACATCAAAGTAACCCGTGACGGTAAGAACATTACTGTAGCCACTTCAGACGACGTTGAGTTTACTCATGTCAAAGCTGGTTCAGTAGAAGCTGCCAGCGTGGTTGCCGAAAGTGTTATCGCAGGCAACAGCGTCTTGACTACCGAAGGTTTGAAGATCGGTGCAGACGGTTCGCCAAGCCAAGTGTCTCTGACTACTTCCGGTCTGAACAATGGCGGCAACAAGATTGCCAACGTAGCCAAAGGTGTGGCAGATACTGATGCGGTTAACGTCAGCCAGCTGAACCCGATTGCCAAAGCGTTGAATACCAGCATTAACCCGACTACCGGCGCGATTGAAGCTCCTGTCTTTACTGTAACCAAAGCAGACGGTACGAAACATGAAGCCGTAGGCACGATTCAAGATGCTTTGGATAAAGTGGGCGAAGAAGTCGGCAAAGGTCTGAACATCGTTGCGGACAACGGGTCGTCTGAAAAAGTGAACTTGGGCGATACTGTCAAGTACACAAGCAAAGACAAGAATATCGTTACCACAAGCGGTACAGGCAAAGCGATCGACTTCAGCCTGGCCGAGAAAGTCACCATCGGCAAAGACGCGGCGAACGGCGGCAAACCGGTCGTGATTGACGGTAAAGAAGGTATTGTCAGCGGACTGACCAACACTACATTGGGAGACACCACGCTCGCTGGTTCAAACAAAGCTGCGACCGAAGCTCAGTTGGATGCCACTCAAGTGAACCTGAAAACCATCTTGGGTGGAGAAGCCAAGAACGATAACGGCAATGTATCCACTGCCAACATCGGCGGTACAGGCAAAGACAACGTTCACGACGCGATTGCCGCAGTTAAAGAGACCGTAGGTAAAGGCTGGAACTTGAAAGCCAACGACGAAGCTGACAGCGACAGTGAAAACATCGCCGCAGGCGACACCGTGACTGTGAAACAAGGTAAGAACATCCGAGTGAAACGCAGCGGTAAAGAGCTGACGATTGAGACTTCAGACGACGTCGAATTCGGTACGGTTTCCGCTACTACCGTACTGGCCGACAGCTTCATCTCCGGCAACAGTGTACTGAGCGGAGAAGGTCTGAAGATCGGTGCGGACGGTTCGCCAAGCCAAGTGTCTCTGACCAATGCCGGTCTGAACAACGGCGGCAACAAGATTGCCAACGTAGCCAAAGGTACGGCAGCCACCGACGCCGTCAACGTCGCCCAACTGAACGAACAACTCGCCGCCACTGAAAAAACCACCACCGTCGTTGCCGGTAAGAACGTTACCGTCAGCGAAAAAGTGGACGGCAACAACACCGAGTACACCGTCAACGCCGACAAGACCACCCTCAGCCAAGCGGCGGGCGGTGCGGTTA